>CAVJQJ010000020.1:9970-19557 GCA_963651715.1 Anaerovoracaceae bacterium | reverse complement strand
CGGTCTGCATCGGTCTGGGTCTGGGCGGCGACAGCGGAGAATCCCTGGGCTGCTTCTTCCATGATGGACTTGAATTTCTTGCCTTTCCAAAGGGATTTTTCAGACAGCCGTGCGTTGACCAGTGTGAGCGGAACCTGATGGCGGACGCATTGGTGGATGAGGTTTGGCCAGATTTCGGTTTCTATCAGGACACAGAGGCTGGGCTGGAAATGGTTGATGAAGCGCGACATCATGATACCAGTGTCATATGGCAGGAATGACTGGATAAGTCTGCCGTTGCTGATTTCTTCCGCAAAGAGCTGGGCACCTGTTTCGCGGCCTGTCGGTGTCATGCAGGTGAGTAGGATCTGTCCGTCTGGAAATTCCGCCATCAGTGCACGGACAAGCGGCTCTGCGGCACGGGTTTCTCCAACGGAAACCGCGTGTACCCACAGCCGGCGTTTTGCCGGAGGAACATCTGGATAGAATCCAAGGCGTTCGGGGACATGCCGCCGGTAGCCAGGCTCGAGTTTTCCCCTACGGTAAATCCGTAACAGGACAAATGGCAGGGCAAACCACCAGAGAATGGAGTACAGGATACGCATGACGGGCTCTTTGTTTCTGACAGTGGGTATTATCCCTGAATTGATGCGTGATTGTCGGTTTCTATCTGATTTTGCTCTTGAAAAACCAACAGTCCGTCCCAAAAATGTCTATTGGAAGCAGTAGAATAAAGAGATAGACATGCCCTTCAGGCGTGATTCCCTGATGGGCAGGTTGATTGTTGCCGCTGGAAAAAGAGGTTGCCTTGGAACTCCGCATTGCCACATACAACATCCATAAGGGTGAGTCCATCCATCATCGTCCAATTATCGAGAAACTGAAGCTGGCCATTGGTTCGCTTGATGCGGATATTGTGTTTCTGCAGGAAGTGCAGGGGCGTCATGACCAGAAGCATCAGCTGTTTGCGCCGAAATGGTGTCACAAGGGCCAGGATGAATACCTTGCCGATATGACCCAGTATTCTGCTTATGGCAAGAATGCCATCTACAAGTATGGACATCACGGCAATGCGCTGCTGAGTGTGTATCCCATCATCGGCCAGACGAATACCGATGTGTCAGACCACTCGCTGGAGCACCGGGGTATCCTCCATTGCGAGATCCAGGCAGGCAGGATCAAGATTTACTGCTATGTGGTGCATCTTGGACTGTTCAAGGGCAGCCGTATCCGCCAGACGCAGGCTCTGATCGAGACGGTCAACAGGACTGCCCCATCCGATGCGCCGGTTATCATTGCCGGGGATTTCAATGACTGGCAGGTCAATCTGTCAGATATGCTGCGTCGGGGATTGGATGTCAGCGAGGTTTTTGATGGCGAGGATAATATCTCTCTGCTGGATCGGCTGATTGGCAGGCAACCGTGGAATACGCCAGCCAGGACGTTCCCTGCCATGTGCCCGTTTTTCCGTCTGGACAGGATCTATACCCGGGGCTTTTCCATCAAGAATGCCCGGGTGATGCAGGGGGCGCCTTGGAACTGGCTCTCAGACCATGCTCCACTGCTGGCATCGGTCGAAATCGGAATCTGAGTCGACCTCATGGTAAAATAGTCATTGGAAGCAGACCAGACAGCCGCTGGTTTTCTGCCTCGGCAGAAAACGGGAGGAAGGTCCGGACACCATAGGACAGGATGACGGCTAACGGCCGTCCGTCGAAACCCGCAAGGGATAAGGCGAGGAACAGGGCCACAGAGACGAGCGTATTAAGTTACGGTGAAACGCGGTAACCTCCATCCGGTGCAATTCCAAATAGGCACGCATTGATGTGGTCCGCGGAGCGTGTGGGTAGGAAGCTCGAGCCCATGAGCAATCAGGGGTCTAGATGAATGGCTGTCATAGCGTTTAGGCGCCGTAACAGAATCCGGCCTATCGGTCTGCTTTGTCTTTTCTTTCCCTGTTTTTTTGGGGGGGGTGTGATTTCCCTGAAAAACAGCGGCCAATCTACGGAGAAATCCGTCTTTTTCCAAGATCTGAAAGCCATCAGGAACGGCTTAATTTGACAGAGCGCTTTCAGTGTATTTTCTAAGTGCGTGATTTATATGATAAATTAATTTTCAAAGTGTGAAAAACTGCGCCTAAGTCTTTGAGTTCATTGAAAAATTTTCTGAAAAATCGCTAAAAAACGCTTGACCGTGACTGATGTATCCCCTAAAGTGGGAAATGGTGTGGATTTGTGTTTTTTTGTGGGAAAAAACACGTGGTAGTGGCAATCAAAAGCCATAACGGAAGAAAAGGTATTTCAGTGTTTCAGGGCGCATCATCAATCAGTCTGGATGCCAAGGGGAGAATGACGATTCCTTCCCGGCACCGTGACGTATTGCTTGAGCAGTGTGCTGGTCAGGTTACCCTGACCCGTCACCCTGATGGCTGCCTGTTGTTTTTCCCCCGTCCTGTCTGGGAAGACCATTGCGAGAAAATCGCATCCTGGCCAATGTCTGCCCGTGCCTGGCAGCGTATTTTCCTCGGAAGTGCTTCTGATGTGGAAATCGATTCCGCAGGACGTATTCTCATTGCTCCAGAACTCAGGGAGGCTGCTGGACTTTCCCGCAAGGTCATGATGATTGGCATGGGAAGCCATTTCGAAATCTGGGATGCAGCCAAACTTGAGGCAAACGAAGCCGCGGCAGTTGCCGCCGGCACTCCCGATGTTTTGCAGGATTTTTCTTTTTAAGACATCGGGGGACAGAAGTGACAGCATATCAACACCAGACAGTTCTCCTGAAAGAGGCGGTCGATGCACTGAATATCTCCGGGGAACGGGTTGACGGTGTGTATCTCGATGGCACCTTTGGCCGGGGCGGTCACAGCCGCCTGATTCTCGAACGGCTGGGAGACAGAGGCCGGCTGATCGCTTTCGACAAAGACCCTGAGGCTGTCAGGGTTGCAGAAACCATCAACGATTCCCGTTTTGAAATCATTCACGGCAGTTTTGCCAGTCTTGGGCAGGTCCTTGCAGATAAGGGTGTTGCGGAGATAGACGGTATCCTGCTGGATCTGGGAATCTCATCACCACAGGTCGATGATGCCGCCAGAGGCTTCAGCTTCAGGCAGGATGGTCCTTTGGATATGCGCATGGATTCTTCCAGCGGCATGTCCGCAAGGGAATGGCTGGCGGTCGCGGCTGAGGAAGAAATCGCGGAGGTCATTCATCAGTATGGGGAAGAACGGTTTGCTGTTCAGATTGCAAAGGAGATTGTTGCTTGCCGGTCAGTCGAGCCAATCGACAGTACGAGGCAACTGGCTGAAATCGTCGCCAGGACAGTCAAGTCTCGGGAGAAGGGGAAGAACCCTGCCACCCGGACGTTTCAGGCTATACGGATTTACATCAACAGAGAGCTTGAAGAATTGGCGCTAGGTCTTGAAAAAGCCTGGTCCTGTCTGGCGTTGCATGGGCGGATGTCCATCATCAGTTTCCACTCGCTGGAGGACCGGATTGTCAAACGGTTCCTGTCAGAAAGGTCGGAAGTGCAGATGCCTGACAGGCGTCTACCGATCAAGGCGAGTGACCTGCCTCAACCGGAAATGAAGCTGAAGGGGCGAAAGAAACCTTCAGCTGAAGAGGTCAGCCGGAATGCAAGAGCGCGTTCTGCCATTCTCAGAGTGGCCGAACGTGTTGCCGTTTCAGGGGGGCGCAAATGAAAGTGCAGCTGCCTTATATTCTTGCCATCCTGCTGGTGCTTTCAGCTATCGGTCTGATCAATTCACAGTATCAGGTCCGCAAGGTCTTTGCCAAGGTTGAAGCGGCCCAGGTGCAGACACGTCAGCTCGAGATCGAGAAGAACCAGCTGCAGGTCAAGCAGTCTGCGCTCAGCGAGCATGCCTCGGTTGAGAAAAAAGCAGTATCTGATCTGGATATGATCCGGATCACGAAGTCCAACACTGAATATCTGAGGGTAGAGTGATCATGGATAAGCTGCTGGACTTTCTCAAGCATTATTTCAAGAAGATGGAGTACGGTGACAACAACTCTGAAACGTCCCGTTCCGCATCTTTTACATCAGTCCGTTATCAGACAACGCTGTCTCCCATCCGTTCCAAGGTTGTCCTGGGTCTGATTTTCTTTGCCTTCTGCTGCCTGCTGCTCCGTGCGCTGTGGCTTCAGGGGCTGTCAACCGACTTCCTGCAGAAACAGGGTGAGAGCCGCTACGCAAGAACGCTGGTGATGCCGGCTATCCGTGGCCGCATCCTTGACCGTAATGGCCATGTGCTAGCGTCCAGTATGGAAGTGAAGGCTATCTGGGCTGTCCCTGAAGATGTGGCTGTCGCACCGAAAGACAAGCTGAATGAGCTGGCGACATTGCTCGACCTGCCGATGGAAACCCTGACTCAGAAGCTGAGTTCCGACAAGAGCTTTGTCTATCTGAAACATCAGGTGGATGTTGAGGTGGCAGACAAGATCATGGCGTTGAATATTCCAGGTATCCAGACCAAGAAGGAATACAAACGTTATTACCCTGAAGGTGAGGTGATGTCACATATTGTCGGCTTCACCAATGCAGAAGATAAGGGGCAGGAAGGGGTTGAACGCGCCTATCAGGAAGAACTGTCCGGTGAAAACGGCAGCCGCCGCGTCATCAAGGACCGTCTGGGCCGCATTGTCGAGGATCTGCAGGATACCAAGGAACCGGTCGATGGCAAGGATCTGATGCTGTCCATCGACAGTAAGCTGCAGTACATCGCTTTCAAGTGTCTGCAGGATGCGATTGCGGAACATCATGCAAAGGCCGGCAGTGTGGTGGTGCTGGATTCAAGGACCGGGGAAGTGCTGGCGATGGTCAATATGCCTTCCTATAACCCGAACGACCGTTCGAATCTGTCGGTTGAGAAACTGCGCAACCGTGCGATGACCGATGCGTTTGAACCAGGGTCCATCATGAAACCTTTTGCGGTTTCTCTGGGACTTGACCGGGGCAAGGTGACACCAAACAGCATGATCGATACAAATGGCGGCAAGATGAAGATCGGCACGGCCGTCATCGGTGATTCCCATGCGAATGGCACTTTGTCTGTCAGCCAGGTCATCGAAAAGTCTTCCAATATCGGTACTGCAAAGATCGCCCTGATGTTCTCTCCTGAAGAAATGTGGAATATGTTTTCTTCCGTCGGTTTCGGTCAGAAGCCTGACTTCGGTTTCCCAGGCGCAACACCAGGTCTGCTTCGCCCATACAAAGCCTGGGTGCCTGTCGATCAGGCAACGATGAGTTATGGGCATGGTATTGCGGTTTCCCTGTTCCAGATTGCCCGTGCCTACACCATTTTTGGTCGAAACGGTGACATTATCTCGCTGACTTTCCTGAAACGTGATGACATTCCTGATGGTGAACAGGTCATTTCCCCGAATACTGCAAACCAGATGCGCCATATGCTGGAACTGGTGGTTGGTCCTGGCGGTACAGCGAAACAGGCTCATGTCGCCGGCTACCGTGTCGGTGGCAAGACCGGTACCGCGTACAAGCTTGAACATGGACAGTATGTCAAGAAATACATTGGCTCGTTTGTTGGACTGGCTCCCATTTCCAATCCACGGGTCGTTATCGCCGTCATGATTGATGAACCAACCGCCGGTCATTTCGGTGGTACGGTTGCAGCCCCTGTCTTTGCGACACTGGCAGCTGAAATCATGCGGGCAATGAATATTCCTCCAGATGCATGAGGTTTGAATGAGTATCAGTGAAACAGTCCAGACAACGGTGCAATGGCTCAGGGAAAACTGTCCTGAAGGGGCGCTTTTTTCTGATTCCCGTGCAGTTCGTGCGGATGGCAGATCGGTGTTCTTCGCCTATAACGGCGACAGCGACCATGCAGATGGCCGTCGGTACATCGCTTCCGCTATCCAGAACGGTGCAGTGGCTGTGGTTTATGAATCTGCTGGATTCACATGGAATCCAGCATGGCAGGTACCGCACTTCGGTGTGAATGGGCTGAAAGAAGCGGCGGGTCCAATCGCTTCCGCCTTTTACGGCAATCCTGCCGATGCGATGTTGATGATTGCAGTGACAGGAACGAATGGCAAGACTTCCTGTACCCAGTGGATGGGACAGACGCTGTCCCGTCTGGGGCGGAAGTCTGCGGTCATCGGTACGTTGGGTATTACGGTTTTTGAAAACGGGGATGCGGGTGAGACCGAGGTTACGGGGTATACCACGCCTGACCAGATTCAGCTGCAGCGTCATCTTGCGGAACTGCGTGGACAAGGTGTCACCTGTGTGGCGATGGAGGCTTCTTCCATCGGTATCGATCAGGGGCGTCTGAATGGCCTTCCTATTCATGTGGTGATGTTCACTAACTTCACCCAGGATCATCTGGATTATCACCATGACATGGCGTCTTACCGTGCGGCGAAGCGCCGTCTGTTTGACTGGCCTGGGCTGAGACATGCTGTCCTGAACCTCGATGATGAGATGGGATGCCAACTGGCAGGGGAGCTGAAAGGCCGGTATGCCCTGACGGGTTACACACTCGAAGGTGTGGATGCCGGTATCCCAACCCTGTCTGCGACAGGAATCAGCAACCGGGATGATGGTGTTGATTTCAACATCGGTTTCAATGGTGAGTCTGCCGCGGTCAGTCCCAAACTGGTTGGCCGTTTCAATATCAGCAATGTGCTGGGTGTGCTGGGTGTGCTACTGGCATCCGATGTGCCTTGGCAGGATGCCGTGGCTTCGGTTGGCAGACTGGTCTCTCCTCCGGGACGGATGCAGCGGATGGGGGGCAAGGATGCCCCATTGGTTGTGATTGATTTTGCGCATACCCCTGATGCCATGGAAAAAGGGCTGGAAACCCTGCGTCAGGTCGCAGATGCCCGTGGTGGCAATCTCTGGTGCGTATTCGGCTGTGGTGGTGACCGTGATCCTGGCAAACGCCCTCAGATGGGGGCGGTCGCTGAATTGGCAGACAGGATTGTGGTGACCAGTGACAACCCACGCAGTGAGGATCCTGAATCCATCATCGATCAGATTGTGACGGGGATGAAACGTGCGCCACGCCGGATGGTCAACCGTGCTGAGGCGATTGAGCAGGTGGTGGCGGAAGCCGCCGTCAATGATGTGGTTTTCCTGGCGGGAAAGGGACATGAGACCTATCAGGAAATCAAAGGAACAAAATATCCATTTCTGGATGCTGACCATGTCACCCAGGCATTGGATAAACGAGTAGGGGAGAAGGGAACCCGATGAAGGCGTCTCTTTCACAGATTCAGCAGTGGGTCAAAGACAGCCGCGTTACGGTGGATGCCGCATTTGATGGCATCAGCACGGATTCGCGTCGTCTGACTCCAGGGTGTCTGTTTATCGCATTGAAGGGTGACAGTTTTGATGGTCATGCATTCCTGCCTGATCTGGTGAATAAAGGTATTGCCGCTGTGGTGGCAGAGCGGTTGCCTGAAGGCTATCCGTTGCCGGCACTGATTGTGCCGGATACGCGTCTGGCCATTGGTCAGATTGCTGGGGGATGGCGCCGTCAGTTTGATATCCCTGTAATCGGGGTGACTGGCAGCAATGGCAAGACAACAACCAAGGAAATGACTGCATCCATCCTGCGGGCCGCCTATGGTGATGATTTCCTGGCGACCGCTGGCAACCTCAACAACGATATCGGTGTGCCGCTGACATTGTTTGGTCTGGACGCACATCATGATGCGGCTGTTATTGAGATGGGTGTGAACCATCCCGGTGAAATGGTCGTTCTGGCAGAAACGGCTTATCCAACTGTAGCACTGGTGAACAATGCACAGCGGGAGCATCAGGAGTTTTTCGATGGAATTGAGGCTTCTGCACGTGAAAACGGTACCGCCATCCGTCTGCTGCCTGCGAAGGGTGTCGCGGTTTTCCCTGCTGATGAGGCATATGCCGGTCTATGGCGTGAGCTGGCAGGTGACCGTAAGACGGTGACTTTCGGTTTCACCGATGAAGCGGATGTTTCGGCGGTCTATCGGATTGAAGATGGCCTCGCGGTATTGGATCTGACGGTTGCGGGTGAGACCGTGCAGGTGAAACTGGCGGCGCAGGGACGCCACAATGTCCGCAATGCCATGGCGGCTGCAGCGAGCGCCTATGCAGCGGGCTTGGAATTGGATGAGATTGTCCGGGGGCTTGAAGCGTTCAGTCCTGTCCATGGACGTCTGGAACGGAAACAGGCATTCAACGGCGCCCTGTTGATTGATGATACTTACAACGCCAATCCCGATTCTGTCCGGGCTGCTGTTGATGTGCTTGCAGAACCCGCATCCCAGACCATTCTGGTGCTGGGTGATATGGGTGAGGTCGGTAAGGATGGCGAACGGTTCCATGAGGAAGTCGGTGCGTATGCGAAAGAACGTGGTATCAGCCGCTTCCTGGGATTTGGTGATATGACGCGTGCGGCGGTTCGGGCATTCGGTCAGGGTGCACAGCATTTTGACAGTCTGGATGAGCTGAACCGTGTGCTGAGAAATGAAGTGACACCGGAAACGGTTGTGTTGGTTAAAGGTTCCCGCTTTATGAAAATGGAAAGAGTGGTGGAACAGTTGATGGATAAGAAGGAAGGTTGTTGAAATGCTGCTGTGGCTGGCAAATATTATCAATGGGATCAGTGACCAGTGCATCATCGGCAGTGTGCCTGTCCGGGGTGTCATGGCGACGTTGACCGCATTGGTCATCGGGCTTGCGGCAGGACCTGCAGTCATCCGTCAGTTGACCCGTCTGAAAGTTGGACAGGCTGTCCGTACCGATGGCCCTCAGACCCACTTGGTCAAGTCTGGCACGCCGACCATGGGTGGCATCCTTATCATGATTGCCATTGCAATCGGCACCCTGCTGTGGTGCGATTGGTCCAACCGTTTCATCTGGGTCATGCTGCTGGTGACCCTAGGGTATGGTGCCATCGGTTGGGTCGATGATTACCGCAAGGTTGTCTATAAGGATCCAAACGGGATGCGGTCCCGTGAAAAGTATTTCTGGCAGTCTTTGATCGGTATTGTCTCTTCTGTCTATCTGGCGTTCTGCCTGATGGGACACTCCAATGCAGAAGTCTGGACCCTGTTCATGAACTGGGTTTCCGGCGGTTTCAGTTCAGAACTGCCAAAACAGATGGATATCGTACTGCCATGCCTTACCACCTTTGGTTACCCACTGGGTATCTGGGGGTTCATGATCCTGACTTATTTTGTGATTGTCGGTACCAGCAATGCTGTCAACCTGACAGATGGTCTGGATGGCCTGACCATTGTGCCCACTATTCTGGTCGGTGGCGCGCTGGGTGTCTTTGCGTATGTGTCTGGCAATCCAACCGCTTCTGAGATTTTTGTCGTACCCCATATCGCTGGGACAGATGAACTGGTGATTTTCTGCGGTGCGATGGCGGGTGCCGGTCTGGCATTCCTCTGGTTCAACGCACATCCTGCCCAGATGTTCATGGGCGATGTCGGTGCGCTGGCGCTGGGTGGTGCCTTGGGCACGCTGTCTGTCATCGTCCGTCAGGAAATCCTGCTGGCGATCATGGGTGGGATTTTCGTGGCAGAAACCATTTCTGTCATGCTGCAGGTCAGCTACTTTAAATATACGAAGAAAAA
>CAVJQJ010000020.1:7557-9960 GCA_963651715.1 Anaerovoracaceae bacterium | reverse complement strand
CCACTGCACCATCATTTTGAGCAGAAGGGATGGAAGGAAACGAAAGTGGTTATCCGTTTCTGGATCATCACCATCATTCTGGTCCTGATTGGTCTGGCTACATTGAAGATGAGATGAGAATGAAATTGACAGGTAAGAAAGTACTTGTTCTGGGATTGGGGGAATCCGGTCTCGCAATGGCTCGATGGAGCGCCTGGTGTGGTGCTGCGGTTGTTGTGGCGGATACCCGTGAGAATCCTGACAGACTGCCACAGTTGAAAGAAAAGATTCCAGCGGTGACATTTATTGGCGGTGCGTTTGATGCACTGGATCTTGACGGTATTGATGTGATTGCCGTCAGTCCAGGACTGCGTCCATTTGTTGAGCTGAAGCCGATCCTGGCTTATGCCGGATCACATGGTGTCCCGGTCTGGAGCGAGATTGAGATGTTTGCCAATGGCCTTCAGGACCTTAAGGCTGAAAAGGGTTATCGCCCGGCTATCCTCGCGGTGACGGGGACAAATGGCAAGACCACCACAACCAGCCTGACCGGGCATATGTGCCGTACCGCAGGCAAGACGGTGCGTCTGGCAGGCAATATCAGCCCTGCCGCGTTGGATGTCCTGCTTGAGGTAATTGAGAAAAATGAACTGCCTGAAGTCTGGGTACTTGAGCTGTCCAGTTTCCAGCTGTTCACAACAGATTCCCTCCAGCCTGATGCCGCAACGGTGCTGAATGTGACCCAGGACCATCTGGATTGGCATGGTGGTATGCAGGCTTATGCGGATGCAAAGGCCAAGATTTTCAATACCGGGACTGTCCGTGTCCTGAACCGTGATGATGACATGGTCATGGCGATGCAGTCTGAAGGTGACAGGGTCGTGACCTTCGGTACCGATGCAGTCACGGAAAAGGGCCATTTTGGTCTGCATGGTGTCAACGGTGTCGAATGGCTTTCAGTCGGGACCGGTAATGGTATCCGGGACCTGATGCCAGCCAATGAGCTGCGTATCCAGGGACGTCACAACGCAAGCAATGCATTGGCCGCACTGGCACTCTGCACTGCCATCGGACTGCCGTTTGAACCTCTGCTGCAGACGCTGCGTGAATACCGCGGTGAGCCCCACCGCGTCGAACTGATTGCCAAGGTGAAAGGGGTTGCCTACATCGACGACAGCAAGGGCACCAACGTGGGTGCGACGCTTGCAGCGGTTGATGGACTTGGTCAAGGTGCTTCTGGCAGAAAGAATCTCATCCTGATTGCCGGTGGTCTCGGCAAGGGACAGGACTTTTCACCACTGTGTGATGCTGTTGCGGCGAATGTCTGTGCGGTGCTGTTGATTGGCAGGGATGCCACCATCATCCATGATGCGCTGAAAGTCACCGGTGTTGAACAGATTTACTGTAACACGCTTGAGGAAGCGGTCGATAAAGGTGCGGAACTCGCAGGGGAAAACGACATCGTCCTGCTGTCGCCAGCCTGCGCAAGTATGGATATGTTCCGCAGTTATGCGCATCGTTCTCAGGTGTTTGTCGCCCAAGTGGAAAAACTCGCTGATAAAGAAGGGAAGGTACGCTCATGAATGTGAATTTAGACGCACTTAAACCTCGGTCACTGAAAGACACCTTTCTTGAATGGATCAATTCCAGACAGAAGACACAGGTTTCTGCAGTGAAAGATGCCCAGACGATGTATTGGGACAAGCCATTGCTGTTTGTCTCACTTGCATTGATGATTCTCGGTGTCGTCATGGTCTACTCCGCATCGGTCGCATTGCCGGATGCGCCGAGGAGCAAAATCCACTGGGCTGAATATTATTTCGTCCGTCAGATCATCTTTGTCGTTGCCGGGCTGATTGCCGGCTGGGTTGCTTTCCGTGTCCATATCGACACCTGGCAGAAACGGTCGTGGTGGTTCTTCCTTTTCGCGGTGTTCCTGCTGATGCTGGTGCTGGTTCCAGGTGTCGGTATCGGGGCAAAAGGTGCTCACCGTTGGATCAACCTGAGGGTGTTTACGGTGCAGGCTTCTGAAATCATGAAGCTGGCGATGGTCCTCTATGTCGCGCATTTCACCATCAACAACCAGAAATACATGCATCGCCTGACGAAGGGTTTCATGCCGATTGCTGTCCTGATGGGGGTTGTCGGGATTCTGCTGATGATGGAGCCTGACATGGGGGCACTCGGGGTGATTGTGTGTATCGCGATGGGTATCCTTTTCCTGGGTGGTTTCAACAAGGTCTGGTTCCTCGGTATGGTCGGGGTGCTGGGTACCCTGTTCTCCGCAATGATTATTTTCTCTCCATGGCGCCGTGCCCGTTTCTTCGCGTATCTGGATCCATGGGACGAAGCCAATGCACTGGGTAAAGGTTATCAGCTGTCCCACTCCCTGATTGCTTTCGGTCGAGGTGAGATTTTCGGTGT
>CAVJQJ010000020.1:0-7547 GCA_963651715.1 Anaerovoracaceae bacterium | reverse complement strand
GTCTGGGTGGCAGTGTTGAAAAACTGCATTACCTGCCTGAAGCCCATACCGACTTCATCATGGCGATTATCGGCGAGGAGCTGGGTTTTGTCGGTGTGCTGGCGGTTGTCTGCCTGTTCTACTGGATTGTCAAACGTGCTTTCCAGATCGGTCGACAGTCTGTCCTGATGGATAAGATCTATGCTGGGCTGGTTGCCCAGGGTATCGGTATCTGGATCGGTGTCCAGACTTTCATCAACATCGGGGTGAATATCGGTCTGTTGCCAACCAAGGGCCTGACCTTGCCATTGGTCAGCTTCGGTGGTTCCGGTGTAATCCTGAACTGTGTCGCATTGGCGATTCTGATGCGTATCGATTATGAAAACCGCAAGGTTCTGAGGGGAGGCCGGTCGTAATGGCTAAACGGATGATCATTATGGCCGCAGGGACCGGGGGACATATCTTCCCTGGACTGGCGATTGCCGACACCATGAAGAAAGAAGGCTGGGAAGTCACCTGGCTGGGCACTTCGCATGGGATGGAAGGCAAGATCGTGTCACAGCATGGTATTGAAATGGATACCATCAACTTTGCCGGTTTGCGGGGCAAAGGTATCGGCCATATGATTTCAGGCGCATTCAAGCTGATTGGCTCCTATTTCTCCTGCAAGGGCATCATGGACCGCCGCAAGCCCGATCTCGTTGTCGGGATGGGGGGCTATGTGACGGTGCCTGGTGGCAAAGCGGCGACCAGCAAAGGAATTCCTGTGGTGGTGGTGAATGCCGATGCGGCACTGCTGCTGTCCAACAAGGCGCTGGCGTCTTCTGCAAAATATGTATTGTTTGGTTTCCCTGGCAATTATGGTGAAGCCGCATCCAAGGCGGTCTGCACGGGCAACCCTGTCCGTGATGTCATCAAGGCGGTTCCTGTTCCGGCTGAACGCTATCCCCAGCGGACGGGTAAACTGAAGGTCCTGATGGTCGGAGGCAGTCTCGGTGCGCAGGCACTCAACCAGACCATGCCGGCCGCACTTGCGCTGCTGCCAGAAGACCAGCGGCCGGAAGTCATCCATCAGACCGGGCGGGACCATCTCGACAGTACCAAGGCGCTGTATGCCAAGGCGGGTGTTCAGGCAGATGTGGTGCCATTCATTGATGATATGGCTGCGCATTATGCGGATGCGGACGTGGTCATCTGCCGGGCAGGCGCAATTACTGTATCTGAACTGACGGTTGCAGGCGTTGCCAGCGTGCTGGTGCCTCTGGTAGTCTCCAGTACGTCACATCAGCGTGATAATGCAGTATTTATGGATAAGGAGGGGGCAGCTGTCCATCTGCCCCAGAAAGAAATGACGCCACAGCGTCTGGCGGACCTGATGGCCAGCCTGACCCGTGAAAAATGTTATGAAATGGCCGAGAAGGCGTATGCACTTGGCCGTAGGGACGCAAATGAAAGGATTGCAGACATTCTGAAGAAGGCTGCAGACAGAAACTG
The DNA here is from genome assembly GCA_963651715.1 of Anaerovoracaceae bacterium. Lineage (GTDB taxonomy): Bacteria > Pseudomonadota > Gammaproteobacteria > Burkholderiales > Burkholderiaceae_D > Oxalobacter. The sequence goes on along the minus strand of CAVJQJ010000020.1, from coordinate 6,074 downwards.
AAATGAAGCATAAAGTTAAGAAGATCCATTTTGTCGGTATCGGTGGCAGTGGTATGAGTGGTATTGCCGAGGTGCTGTTGAACCTTGGCTATGAAATCACGGGCTCTGACCTGTCAAGCAATGCGGCTACCCGTCATCTGGCGGCGTTGGGCGCAAAAGTCATGCAGGGCCACAAGGCTGAGAATATTGAAGGGGTGAATGCGATTGTCGTTTCCACCGCCATCAAGGAGGATAATCCAGAAGTCCTCGCAGGACGCCGGCATAATGTACCGATTGTGCCCCGCGCACTCATGCTGGCAGAGCTGATGCGTCTCAAGAAAGGTATCGCGATTGCCGGTACCCATGGCAAGACCACTACGACCAGTCTGGTTGCAAGTGTTCTCGCAGAGGGGGGTATGGATCCAACCTTTGTCATTGGTGGCCGTCTCAACAGTGCGGGGGCAAATGCAGGTTTGGGAACCGGTGAGTTCATCGTCGCTGAAGCAGATGAATCCGATGCTTCTTTCCTCAACCTGTCACCGGTCATTGAAGTCATCACGAATATCGATGCTGACCATATGGATACCTATGGTCACGATTTTGCCCGGCTGAAACAGGCATTCATCACGTTTACCCAGAGCCTGCCATTCTATGGGCGAGTCATGCTCTGTATCGATGACAAGAATGTCCGTGAAATCCGTCCACTGGTTTCCAAACCTGTTACGACTTACGGTTTTCATGAAGATGCTGATGTCCGTGCAATCGATGCACGCGCTGAAGGCACCATGATGCTGTTCACGGCGCTGCAGAAGGGTCATGAACCTCTGGAAATCAAACTGAACCAGCCAGGTATGCACAATGTGCAGAATGCCTGTGCTGTGATTGCGATTGCCCGTGAACTGGGTGTTGATGATGGCGCCATCCAGCGTGCCATGGAAAACTTCAATGGTGTCAACCGGCGTTTCACCCGATTGGGAACTACCCGACTGCAGAAAGATGACGGTTCTGTTGTTGCTGTGGATGTTGTTGACGATTATGGCCATCATCCTGCAGAAATGGCTGCGACCATTGCGGCGGCACGTGGTGCCTATCCTGGTCGAAGACTGGTCGTTGCATTCCAGCCCCACCGCTATACCCGTACCCGTGACCTGTTTGAGGATTTTGTCCGGGTGCTTTCCGGTACAGACGTCCTGGTGCTGGGTGAAGTCTATGCGGCAGGCGAGCAGCCGATTGTTGCTGCTGATGGCAGAACCCTCGCCCGCACCATCCGCGTGGCGGGCAAGGTCAATCCGGTTTTCGTGGAAGATATCAATGAAATGCCAAAAGTACTGGTGAACGTTGCCCAGGAAAATGATGTGATCCTGACCATGGGGGCTGGATCCATCACAAACGTTGGTGCCCAGCTGATTGAAAGAGGCATCAAGAAATAATATCCAGACAGGACAGAAAGAGAGAAGACAATGAGTGTGAAGAATTTGGGTAAAGTCGGTGTCCTGTATGGGGGCAAAGCCGCAGAGCGTAAGGTTTCACTGGTTTCCGGTGCGGCAGTCTGTGATGCATTGAAGAGCAAAGGTGTTGATGCACATCTCTTCGATACCGGCCTTCAGGATGCGGCAAGTCTGCAGAATGAGCATTTTGACCGTGTCTTTATCGCATTGCATGGCAGATACGGTGAAGATGGCTGTGTGCAGGGCATGCTGGAACAGATGCAGATTCCTTATACCGGCTCCGGTGTCATGGCTTCAGCGATTGCGATGGACAAGATCATGACAAAACGTCTGTGGATTGCAGATGGTCTGCCAACCCCTCGCTATATGGAACTGAAAGCGGATTCTGATCCGCTGGAAGTTGTCGAATATCTGGGACTGCCGCTGATTGTCAAGCCTGCGCATGAAGGCTCAACCATTGGGCTGACAAAGGTCGCTTCACCGGACCAGTTGGCGGAAGCGTATGAGAAGGCTGTTGCACTGGACAGCGCTGTGCTGGCGGAAGAATTCATTGCTGGTAAGGAATTGACCTGCGCGATTCTGGATAAGGACGGTGAACTACAGGCGCTTCCTGTCATCCGGATCATCGCACCCGATGCAAACTATGATTACCACAACAAGTACTTTGGTACGGAAACCCAGTATCTGTGCCCATGTGGTCTGGATGAACAGGTTGAGAAAGCTGTTCAGGATTATGCCCTGAAGGCTTATAAATCATTGGGATGCCGTGGCTGGGGCCGTATCGATGTGATGCTGCGTGAAAGTGATGGTCAGCCATTTCTGCTGGAATTGAATTCCTCTCCAGGGATGACCGGGCATTCACTGGTGCCAATGGCCGCACGTCAGACTGGGCTGAGTTATGAAGACCTGTGCGTGACGCTGGTCGAAGGTGCGACACTTGACCACATCAAGCATAAGAAAGATTGAGAAGAAGGTTTTAGGTTGTTATGTGGCATAACGTCCGTTTGCTGAGAGCTGTAGCCAACTTCTTCCTGCTGCTGTTTCTTGTCATCGCAGTGGGAGGGACCGGCATATGGTTTTTCAAACGGTCAGACCATGCAGTGCGGGTGGTCAAGGTCCAGTCGATAGATGGCGGGACGCTGGAACATGTCAATGACGTTGCGGTCAAGAATATGGCGATTCCAGAGGTCAAGGGCAATTTCTATACAGTGGATCTTGAAGCTGTCCGTACGGCATTTGAGACAGTGCCTTGGGTACACAGAGCCAGTGTACGCAGGGAATGGCCTGACAAACTGGTTGTCTCCATTGAGGAACATCAGGCGGTTGGACCTTGGGGAGATGGTGGTGACCGTCTGCTGTCAGCGGAAGGAGAGATTTTTACAGTCGATCCGGAAACGGTCAGTGGACAATATGGCAAGCTGAGATTTTATGGACCGGACGGCAGCGGGAAAGAAGTGATTTCCCAGTATCGGGAATTCACCAAACGGTTCGAGGCTCTCCACCTGGTTCCGGTCATCGTAAGACTGTCTGACCGGTATGCCTGGTTTGTCACGATGGAAAATGGTCTTGTTGTTGTCTTTGGCAGGGATAATGACGGGAAAACATTGAATGTCTTGATGGACCGTTTCGTGACACTCTATCCTCGGCTTGTCGCAAAATATGGTGAAACGATTGGATCAATTGATATGCGTTATCCAAACGGTTTAGCTCTGCGGTTAGGACGGAAATCTCCATCGGCTTCTGGTGAGGAAAGTGCTGAGGAGGCACAGGAAGCAGATGCAGGTAATGGTGAAAAGGAAACACAGTAAGTAACAAGAGTGGGGCAATATGGCGAAGGAAGAAAGAAAAATCATCGTCGGTCTCGATATCGGGACATCGAAAATCGTTGCAATCATTGCAGAAGCCCTGGCAGATGACAAATACAGGATTATCGGCATTGGACAGAATGAATCCAAAGGGCTGAAAAAGGGGATCGTGGTTGATCTCGATACAACGGTCGCTTCTATTGAGACGGCGTTGAAAGAAGCTGAGACCATGGCTGGAGAAAATGCGGATGTGGTCTGCACCGGTATTGCTGGCGGACATATCCGCAGCTTCAACTCCCCGGGTATGATTTCCCTGAAGAATCGAGAGATTTCCCAGTATGACGTTGACCGTGCATTGGATCTGGCGAAAGTCATCCGTATGCCGGAAGGCCATCAGTTCATCCATGCTGTGACCCAGGAATTTATCGTTGATGGTCAGGAAGGCGTCAAGGATCCTATCGGGATGAGTGGTATGCGCCTTGAGGTGAAGGCGCATGTGGTGACCGGTGCAGTCTCTGCTGTGGACAATATCATCAAATGCGTCCGCCGTTGCAATCTTGATGTCTCAGACCTGATCCTGCAGCCGATTGCTTCTGCTGATGCGGTGCTGACAGATGAAGAAAAGAAAATGGGTGTTGTCCTGATTGATATCGGTGGCGGCACCTCGGATATCGCTGTCTATACCGATAATGCGGTCCGTCATACCAGTGTGATTCCGATTGCCGGTGACCAGGTGACCAATGATATCGCCATGATTTTCCGTACGCCGGCCGCTGATGCGAATGAAATCAAGATGCGTTATGGCGCAGCGATGAAGTCCATGGTTTCCCCCGATGAAACCGTTGTTGCCCCTGGTATCGGTGGCAGACCTGCTGCCCAGTATCCACGTCAGATGCTGGCGGCCATCATCGAGGCGCGTATGGCAGAACTGTTCGAGAATGCCAAGAAGATTATCGACAATTCTGGTTATGAACCTTACATCGCCTCAGGCATTGTCCTGACGGGGGGGGCGGTCCTGCTTCCAGGTATGCTGCAGCTGGCAGAGAAGATTTTCGGCAGACATGTCCGTCTGGGCGTGCCGCAATATGACGGTAATCTGGCGGATATCGTCAAGAGTCCCCGTTACTCCACCATTCATGGGCTGCTGCTCGAGGCAATTAGGCAACAGAAACAGGGCAAGGATCCGGTCACCAAACAGGATGCGACCGGTGGATTCCTGACAAAGCTCAAGACATGGCTTTGGGGCAATATCTGACAGGATGAGATAAAATTGATTTTGGGTTGAGCATCCCTTGATGGGGGAATGAAAAAATAGGAGCAGAAATATGGAATTTGATATGGTTGATGAACCAGCGACACTTGGTACGATCATCAAGGTTGTTGGTGTTGGCGGTGCGGGTGGCAATGCTGTCCAGCACATGATCAATAAAGGGATTTCCGGGGTGGAATTCATTGCGGCGAATACGGATGCGCAGGCGTTGTCCCACTCCAGTGCCGACAGCATCATCCAGATTGGTGAGACCGGCCTCGGTGCTGGTATGCGTCCAGATGTAGGCCGTAAACTGGCCGAGGAAACACGTGACCGTATTGAAGATGCCCTGCGTGGTGCGCATATGGTTTTCATCGCGGCAGGCATGGGGGGTGGTACCGGTACCGGCGCTTCTCCTGTCATCGCAGAAATCGCGAAGAAACTGGGTGCCCTGACGGTTGCGGTTGTTTCCAAGCCATTCTCCTACGAAGGTGCGAAATGTATGGAAATGGCAGAAGAAGGTCTCGAAGCCCTGAGCGAACATGTGGACTCCCTTATCGTCATCCTCAATGAAAAACTGGAAGAAATCTATGAAGATGACAGCATGATTGAATGGTTCCAGCATGCTGATGATGTGCTGAACAACGCTGTTGCCGGTATCGCGGAAATCATCAATGTCAGTGGTCATATCAATGTTGACTTCAATGACGTGAAGACCATCATGGCGGAACAGGGCAAGGCAATGATGGGTACAGCTGTGGCAACCGGTGCCGACCGTGCCGTCACCGCGGCCCAGGAAGCTGTTGCCTCTCCACTGCTCGACGGTATCAACCTCTCCGGTGCACGTGGTGTTCTGGTCAACGTTACCGCAAGCAAGAGCCTCAAGGGTAAGGAAATCAAGCAGGTCATGGCGGTTGTCCGTGAATTTGCTTCTCCATCCGCAACGATTGCACAGGGTGTTGCTTATGATGACTCCATGGGCGATGACCTGCGTGTCACCGTTGTTGCGACTGGGCTGGGCAAGCCTTCCGACGCTGTGGTATCCGCTCCTGCTTCTGTTGCTCCAGAACTGGCAGATGTCATGCAGGCGGCAGTCGCCGATCTGGCAAAACAGCAGCCAGCGAATCCAACGGATTTCCGCAACGGTATTTCTGGCTGGAATCCAAATGCTGCGGGTGATGTTGTCAAATCTCTGGAAGAAGGGGGTATGGATACCTACGATATTCCTTCCTTCCTGCGTAACCAGTCGAAATAAACCGACAGAAACAGGTGCAGACAGCTCCTTCTGCACCTGTTTTGTTGTCATAAGAAAACCCCCAGCTAAGCTGGGGGTTCCAAAAAGCTTACAGCTATGGTGAGAAAACACCTTCAGAACTGGTAGAAAAGAAATGCGGCTAGCAACTGCAAATCGAATAAACCAGAAAGAAGGAAATCACATGAGTGGCACCAAAAGCTTATCCCATACGAAGTGGAATTGTAAGTACCACATAGTCTTTGCCCCGAAATACAGACGACAGGTCTTTTACGGAGAGAAACGTCGTGCGATAGGGGAAATCCTGAGAAAACTGTGCGAATGGAAAGGCATCGCCATCG
>CAVJQJ010000019.1:0-4698 GCA_963651715.1 Anaerovoracaceae bacterium | reverse complement strand
TGGCCTGCCCTGCAGGATTCGAACCTGCGACCTACGGCTTAGAAGGCCGTTGCTCTATCCAGCTGAGCTAAGGGCAGATATTCAGGTTGGCCTGAAACCAGAAATAAAAAAGGCTGTCATAAAGACAGCCTTCTGTGTATTGGTCGGGGCGAGATGATTCGAACATCCGACCCACTGCTCCCAAAGCAGTTGCGCTACCAGGCTGCGCTACGCCCCGAAAGATTGAATGATACTATCTTTTTCTTAGCCGTGTCAAGAATATTTATGATTTCTTTTCCAATGGCTGTAAAAACTGTTTCAATTCCTATCCAGAATAGAACAAATATATCTATCGCCCCACCATCCAGCCATACATTTTCCCTTTTTCCTGCATCACGCTATGTCAGGTCTGTTAAAATCGTCACTATATATGTGTTTTTTGCATTGCGGTCTTATGACAGGAAGCCATCAGTGACTGTGTACCTGTTTCCGCATGCTGTTTTTATAAGAAATTTCAATTATTTACAGGAGTAATAAGTTTCAATGAAACCTTCTGTTTCTGATCTGAATGCGGAAGCTCTTTATCAGGACCTGACTGCCAAGATCCGCGAGGCAATCAAAGGTCTGGACCTTGTGGCTATTGTCGGTATCCGTTCTGGCGGTGCATGGATTGCAGAACGTATGGCAGCCGACCTGAATCTGCCGACTCCCGCTGGCTTTATCGATGTCTCTTTTTACCGTGATGACTATGCAGAGAAAGGGCTGCCTGCCGAAGTGAAACCAACGCAGATTCCTTTTGATGTCAGCGGTGCGACGATTCTGCTGATTGATGATGTTCTGTATACCGGCCGAACGACCCGTGCAGCCATCAATGAGCTGTTTGATTATGGACGCCCTGCCCGCATCATGCTGGGCGCGTTGGTTGACCGAGGTGAACGTGAACTGCCAATCGCCGCTGATTTTGCTTCAGCAAAGGTTGTTGCCGACAGAAGCGAAATGCTTGTTCTGCACCAGGCCGATGATAAATCTTTTTCTCTGACAGTGGAAAATGCTTAATCCTCAACTTAACAGTAATGGCGAGCTGCAGCATCTGCTTGCTCTGCGCGGTCTGCCTAAAGATATTATCCTGCACATTCTCGACACGGCTTCTTCCTTTGTGAGCCTGTCTGACCGTAAAGTCAAGAAGGTTCCCCTGCTCCGTGGCAAGAGTATTTTCAATCTTTTCTTTGAAAACTCCACCCGCACCCGTACGACTTTTGAGATTGCCGCCAAGCGCCTGTCTGCCGATGTCATCAATCTGAATATCGCGGCATCCTCCACCAGCAAGGGCGAAACGCTGCTGGATACGGTGGACAACCTGACTTCGATGAACGCGGATATGTTTGTTGTCCGTCATGTCCAGTCCGGCGCTCCTTTCCTGATTGCCAAACATATCAATGACCACAACCGCAATCATCTGCATGTGGTGAATGCGGGGGATGGCCGTCATGCCCATCCAACCCAGGGTCTGCTGGATATGTACACTATCCGCCATTACAAGCAGGATTTCTCCAATCTGAAGGTGGCGATTGTCGGTGATGTTGTCCATAGCCGTGTTGCCCGTTCCGACATCCATGCGATGAAGATCCTAGGTGTTCCTGAAATCCGGACAATCGGTCCTGCCACCCTGCTGGCTTCCGGTCTGTCTGAACTGGGTGTCCGCCAGTTTACGAATATGGAGGAAGGCCTGAAGGATGTCGATGTCATCATCATGCTGCGTGTCCAGAATGAACGTATCAACAGCGCACTGCTGCCTACGACGCAGGAATTCTTCAAGAGCTATGGCCTGACCCCTGAACGTCTGGCGTTGGCAAAACCTGATGCGATTGTGATGCATCCTGGTCCAATCAACCGTGGCGTTGAAATCGACTCCGCTGTGGCTGATGGTTCTCAGGCGGTCATCCTGTCCCAGGTGACTTTTGGTATTGCTGTCCGAATGGCTGTGATGAGCATTCTGGCCGGCAATTGATGAGCAACGACTGTTTTGGAGATGATGTTATGAAATTACTGATTAAAAACGGTCGTGTCATCGACCCTGCAAACAAGATTGATGCAGTCTGCAGTATTGCTGTTGATGATGGCAAGATTGCCGGCATCTATGCTGACGGTACTGCTCCTGATTTCAAGGCAGACCGTGAGATTGATGCGACGGGTCTGGTGGTCACTCCGGGGTTTGTCGATCTGGGGGCAAGACTCCGTGAACCAGGTGATGAACACCGCTCTTTCCTGAAATCTGAACTGGATGCTGCGCTGGCAGGTGGTGTGACCTCTCTGGTCTGTCCGCCTGATACCGACCCTGTCCTGGATGAACCCGGTCTGATTGAAATGCTCAAGTACCGTGCATCAACCCTGAACAAGGCGCATATCTATCCACTGGGTGCGATGACCAGGGGCCTGCATGGTGAACAGCTGACTGAAATGTCTGAATTGACCGATGCCGGCTGTGTCGGTTTCTCCAATGCGAATGCAGATATTCCAAATACTGAAATGCTGCTCCGCGTGATGCAGTATGCGAAATCCTTTGATTTCTGTACCTGGCTTCAGCCACAGGATCCTTCCCTTGCCCGTAATGGCATGGCGCATTCCGGTACGCTGTCTGCCCGCCTGGGTCTTGCCGGCATTCCTGTCATTGCAGAAACCATCAGCCTGCATACGATTTTTGAGCTGATCCGTGTGACCGGTGCCCGAGTCCATCTGTGCCGCCTTTCCAGTGCCGCTGGGGTTGTGCTTGTCCGTCAGGCGAAAGCTGAAGGTCTGCCTGTCACCGCTGACGTTGGCATCCATCACCTGCATCTGACAGATGCGGATATTGATTTCTTTGATTCCAATGCCCGTCTGACCCCTCCTCTGCGTTCTGAAGCTGACCGTGCGGCGATTACCGTCGGCCTGCTGGATGGCACAATCGATGCAATCTGCTCTGACCATACGCCTACCGATGACGATGAAAAACTGCTGCCATTCGGTGAGGCTGTTCCTGGTGCAACCGGTCTGGAACTGCTGCTGTCCCTGACGTTGAAGTGGGCACAGGAAAATGGTGGGGACAAGGCGCTGTCTGATGCCATCGCCAAGATCACCTGTATCCCCGCACAGATCCTGAAGCTGGGCTGTGGGACACTGGGTGTCGGTGAAGCCGCTGATATCTGTATCTTCGATCCATCCACCAATTGGACGGTTGAAGCGAAAGGTCTGGTCAGCCAGGGCCGCCATACCCCATTCCTCGGACGCGAAATCCCAGGCCGTATCCGTCTCACCATTGTTGATGGACGCCCTGTTTTCGAACGTTGATCCTGTCTCAGTGGATTGCTTAAGATGCGTGCCTTTTTCAGGGCTGTCCGCTTAGCCATTCATGCACTCGCCGCAGTTTTTTACTGTGGCGTTGTGTATCTGTTCATCAGTGATGAGGCGAAAGACCGCTATGTCAGACGCTGGTCCCAGAAACTGATGGCGATTGCCGGCATCTCCCTGAAAATCAACAATCCTGACCTCATCTCCTCCCGTGCACTGATTGTCTCGAACCATATCTCATGGCTCGATATCTTCCTGATTTATTCCCATGTGAATGGACATTTCATCGCCAAATCCACAATGAAGAACTGGCCGGTGTTCGGTTTTCTGGGGCGCAAGGTCGGTACGCTTTATCTTGACCGCACCAGTGGCAGGAATCTGAAAGAGACGCTCGGCAAGATGATGGACAATCTGAATGGCAATGAGCGATGCATCTTCTTCCCGGAAGGGACTACAGCAGAACAAGGGAACATGCTGCCTTTCCACCCTAATCTGTTTGAGGGAGCAATCAGTGTCGGCATGCCGATCCAGCCTTTTGCCATCCGTTATGTGATGCCAGATGGCTCTTACGCCAAGGCTGTTGATTTTTTCGGGAATATCGGTATGGGGGAAAGCATCCAGCGTATCTTCAATGCGGACGGCATTACAGCAGAACTGACCATCCTGCCACCAATCGATTCAGCTGACAAACATCGGAAAGTGCTTGCCCAAGAGGTCCGGACTGTTATCGCTGACAGCCTCAACAGCCAGATGAAAGCTTAAACACCAGGCACGCGATAGCCTGAAGACTGCACCTGAAAAACCGCCCGGTCTTCCAATCTGACAGCGGTCAACGCACCACCCCACAGACACCCCGTATCCAGTGCAATCAGATTGGGTTCGTTCACCAGCCCCAATGTTGACCAATGCCCCCAGATGACCAGATCATCCTTGGATTTGCGCTTCGGCACTTTGAACCATGGCATGTACCCTTCCGGCGCAGTTTCAGGGCCCAGCTTGGCATCAAACTCCATCCTGCCCTTCTCTGAACAGAAACGCAGACGGGTGAAACTGTTGATGATGCATCGCAGACGGTCCATGCCTTCGAGGTCATCGTCCCATTTGTCTGGCTGATTGCCATACATGTCTGCCATCAGTTCTTTCCAACGGTCACTGCGAAGCACTGCTTCCAGCTCTTTCGCCAGCTTCAGGGCTTTTTTCCGGGACCATTGCGGCAGAAGCCCTGCATGGACCAGAATGCCTTTTTCACCAACCGGGTATGCCATGGGCCGCGTCCGGAACCAATCCAACAGTTCCGCACTGTCTGGCGCATCAAAAATCGGTTTAACGGTGTCGCCTGATTTCATTTTGCGGATACCTGCAGCAATGCCCAGCAGGTGCAGGTCATGATTGCCC
>CAVJQJ010000018.1:0-3169 GCA_963651715.1 Anaerovoracaceae bacterium | reverse complement strand
CATGCAAATGACAGTGTTTAGATGCGCCTGTTAGGGCGCTGCTGGTAACAGAGCCTTACAGGCGATATGAAGAACCACCGGCTATGCCGGTGGGTAGCTTTTGGCAGGCTATAAGCCATTAACATCAGTCTACCGTATACTTTCACTGTTTAGATGGCTGGTGCGCTGATTGCCAACACGCTGATTGGCTGATACAGCATTTGCAAAATCGGCTGTCTTATCTTTGAACGCAGGACCGATTAAACGCAGGGCAGGAACCCGTTTAATCGCGCTGATGATGAACACCGCTCCACAATAAGGCCACCAGCGGTTGCCGGCTTTTTCCATAAATTTGAACCGCTCGAATCCCTTGTCAGATTTGCAGGCTGGAGCATAGCAGCCGATATAGCCTTGTTGGGGTTCAAATCCAAGCAGTGCAAGCCAATCTTTGATGCGGGGTAACCCAATGAACGAGATGTCATTGGGAAGGAAGTGTTTACCTGTAATGCGGCCCCAGCGCTGTTTCAATCCCCATAGACTTGTTGGATTGAAACCACTGACAATCAATTGTCCTTCTGGAACCAGGATTCGTCCGATTTCACGGAGTAGGTGATGTGGATTGGATGAGAAATCCAGTGTATGGGGGAGCACAACAAGATCAACCGATTCCGTCGCAAAAGGCAGTGCAGTATCCGCATGATGCAGATTGACAGGAACAGCGTAACCATTGATTCCAGCTGCAATAGCGACATTATGGGCAGACAGTTCCTGCCTGCTTTTGGACGGCAGGAAAGGATCAGAATACCAATGATGGGTAATACGGTTGCCATTCAATGCATCAAACTCCGTCATGCCAATCTGTAAGGCATGATAACCGAACACATCATCTGAAAGTTCGGAAAAATAGTCATGCTCCCAACGGAGCAGATATTGCCCCGTTGGTGTCAGGAGCCAGTCATGCATTGCCTGATCAATCATAGGATATTACGCCACGTATGTATCCTTCCACGCGCGGATAGCGGCAAAACAGCCAGATGGGGATTTGTTTTCCAGCTTGCCCAGTATTTCCATGCGGGCGATGACTGTTTCCTGGTCTGCGCGTAAAAAAGGATTGGTTGCTTTTTCCTCGGCGAGGGTGGATGGCAGGGTAGGCAGGTATTTCTTGCGTTTTTCATTGTCTGCCTTGATACGGGTGCTGATGTCAGTATTGTCAGGTTCGATTTCCTGTGCAAATTTCAGGTTGGACAAGGTATATTCATGACCGGCATAAATCTGGACATCATCTGGCAAAGCCGCAATCTTGTTGACGGATGCATACATCTGTTCAGGAGTGTCCTCAAAAATCCTGCCGCAACCCGCGCCAAACAGCAGGTCGCCGCAGAATAGAAGTTTCTGTTCGGATGCATAATAAGCAATATGACCTTTGGTATGTCCTGGTACATCGAGAACAGAAATCTGCAGTCCACCCACCGCATCCAATGTAATGACATCACCTTCTTTAAGGGGGTGGGTGACCGATTCGATGTCATCATTGGCCGGACCATAGACGGGGACGGATGCTTTTTTCAGAAGATCTGCAACACCACCGATATGATCATTATGCTTATGGGTCAATAAGATGGCGGCCAGTTTCAGCTTTCGCTGTTTAAAAGCGTTCAAGACAGGAGTTGCATCGCCGGGATCGACGAGCACGACCTGCTTACCCGATTCAATTGTCCAGATATAATTATCTCTGAATGCTCGTATAAAACCGACTTTTATAGAAGAAGATGGCATAATCACGCTCAATAATTGTCCTATTAAAAGACCATTATAACCATAAATACAGTCAGTTAGACCAACCATGGAAAATCAGAAAATTGATGACGTAATTATCTATACAGATGGCGCATGCCGAGGCAATCCTGGCCCTGGTGGTTGGGGGGCATGGCTGACTTGTCGGGGTGTCCATAAAGAACTGTTCGGTGGTGAAAAGGAAACGACGAACAACCGCATGGAACTGACAGCAGTGATTGAGGCGCTCAATGCATTGAAACGCCCCTGCCATATTGATCTTCATACCGATAGTCAGTATGTGAAAAATGGGATGACACAGTGGATTTTCAATTGGAAGAAGAATAATTGGAAAACAGCCAATAAGAAGCCAGTCAAGAACGCAGAGTTATGGCAGGCGCTTGATGAGGCTGTGAGACGCCACCAGATTGATTGGCATTGGGTAAAGGGCCATGCTGGTGATGAAGGCAATGAGATGGCAGATATGCTTGCAAATAAAGGTATAGACAGCGTTTTAATTTGATGAAAGATGAACTTGTTTAGAAAAATATCTCAAATAATAATGATGATTGTTGGCGTATTGTGTGCAATTCCATTTACAGCGCTTGCCGCAGATGAAACGCTTGATCGTACATTGGGAACAATGCTTATATTTGGCGTTAAAGGACATGAACTTCATGTTGGAAATCCCGTCCTAAAAGCGCTAGAGCAAGGGCGTATAGGTGGCATCATAATTTATGAAAAGTCGAATATACGTAATCGAGAGCAGTTAGCCGAATTTTGTCAGAATATACAAAAGTCTGCTCGGGGTGGTGCCTTTATTATGATTGATCAAGAGGGAGGGGTTGTTAATCGTCTTAAGGAAAAATACGGTTTTCCATCTTTCCCATCTCATCAGAATCTAGCCGATATGACTGAAAATGAACATGGCACTTCATCCTTGTTTAAAACTGTTTCCAAAGCAATGCAAACGATGCATGAGGTGGGTATTAATATGAATTTGGCGCCAGTCGTTGATGTGAATATAAATCAGGATAGCCCAGCGATTGGTCATTATGGGCGTAGTTTTGGTGAATCGCCAGATCAGGTGGTTACAAATGCTGAGGCTTTTATTCGTGCATCAGAGCAGGAAGGTGTTATTCCTGTTATTAAGCATTTCCCTGGACATGGAAGCGCTATAGCAGATAGCCATAATGGCCTTACAGATATTTCAAAAACATGGCAGGCAGATAATGAGCTGAAACCATATAGGGATTTGTTTAAAAGGGGATATAAAGGCGGTGTTCTGGTTGGTCATCTCTTTGTTAAACAACTTGATGACCAATATCCGGCATCATTGTCCAAGAAAATAGTTCAGAACCTTTTAAGGAGAAAAATGGGATGGAACGGATTGGTTATCAGCGATGCTTACAGGATG
>CAVJQJ010000017.1:3976-8052 GCA_963651715.1 Anaerovoracaceae bacterium | reverse complement strand
GTTCAACGATGACTTCACGACCATGGAATTCGTCGTCTTCATCCTCCGGCAGTACTTCAACAAAAGCGAGGAAGAAGCCTTTCAGATCATGATGAAAGTCCATCATGAAGGACGCGGCATCTGCGGCGTCTATTCCAAGGACATCGCCGCCACCAAAGTCTCACAAGTCAACGGCCATGCGCGTGACGAAGGACATCCCCTGCAATGTATCATGGAGAAAGCATAAAGCATGATAGCGAAAGATCTTGAAGCGTGTCTTCAGAAAGCCTTTTCATCCGCCAACCAGGCGAGACATGAATTCATCACAGTAGAACACCTGCTGCTCGCCATCCTGGATGAACCAGCTGCCAACGAAACACTCAAAGCCTGCAGCGTCGACATCGACCTGCTCCGTCAGGCGTTGAACGACTTCATCAAGGACAACACCCCGGTCGTTCCCGGCACCAAAGACGTCGACACCCAGCCGACACTCGGCTTCCAGCGCGTCATCCAGCGTGCCATCATGCACGCCCAGTCCGCCTCCAACGGCTCAGACAAGGATGAAGTCACCGGTGCCACCATCCTGGCATCCATGTTCGGCGAGAAAGACGCACACGCCGTCTACTTCCTGCACCAGCAGGGCATCACCCGGCTCGACGTCGTCAACTTCATCGCCCACGGCATCCGCAAGGACTCCCCGAAAGAACCGGAAAAAGCCACCGAAGGCGCAGAAGAAACACAGGACAGCACCTCCGGCTCCGCTGAAGACTCCCCACTGGAACGCTACACCCACAACCTGAACAGGGCAGCAGCCTCCGGCAGCATCGACCCCCTCATCGGACGGGGAGAAGAAATCGACCGTACCGTCCAGGTCCTGTGCCGCAGACGCAAGAACAACCCCCTGCTGGTTGGTGAAGCCGGCGTCGGCAAAACCGCCATCGCCGAAGGGCTTGCCCTCCGCATCATCAACAAAGACATCCCGGACGTCCTGCAGGACGCCGTCATCTATGCACTGGACATGGGCGCACTGCTCGCAGGCACCAAATTCCGCGGAGACTTTGAAGAACGGCTGAAATCCGTCCTGAAGAAACTGGCGGCCGACAAGCACGCCATCCTCTTCGTCGACGAAATCCACACCATCATCGGTGCAGGCTCCGCATCCGGCGGCACCATGGACGCCTCCAACCTGCTGAAACCGGCACTCTCGAACGGTGACCTCATGTGCATCGGCGCCACCACCTACAGCGAGTTCCGCAACATCTTCGAGAAAGACCATGCCCTGGCACGGCGTTTCCAGAAAATCGACATCAACGAACCGACCGTCGACCAGACCGTCCAGATCCTGAAAGGCCTGAAATCCCGCTTCGAGGAACACCACAACGTCAAATACTCGACCGCCGCATTGCAGGCAGCCGCCGAACTGTCCGCCCGCTACATCAACGACCGTCATCTGCCGGACAAAGCCATCGACGTCATCGACGAAGCCGGCGCCGCACAGCGCATCCTGCCGAAATCCAAGCAGAAGAAAGTCATCGGCAAAGGGGAAATCGAATCCGTCGTCTCCAAGATGGCACGCATTCCGGCACAGACCGTCAACCAGGACGACCGCAGCCGCCTGCTCACACTCGAACGCGACCTGAAGAGCCTCGTCTTCGGACAGGACGAAGCCATTGAAGCTCTCTCCGCCAGCATCAAGATGGCACGTGCAGGGCTCGGCAAAGAAGACAAGCCAATCGGCGCCTTCCTCTTCTCCGGTCCAACCGGCGTCGGCAAAACCGAAGTCGCCCGTCAGATGGCATTCCAGCTCGGCATCGAACTCATCCGCTTCGACATGTCTGAATACATGGAACGCCATGCCGTCAGCCGCCTCATCGGTGCCCCTCCAGGCTATGTCGGCTTCGACCAGGGCGGTCTGCTCACCGAAGCCGTCAACAAGAAACCGCACGCCGTCCTGCTGCTCGATGAAATTGAAAAGGCACACCCCGATGTCTTCAACATCCTCCTGCAGGTCATGGACCACGGCACACTGACCGACAACAACGGACGCAAAGCCGACTTCCGCAACATCATCATTATCATGACCACCAATGCGGGCGCGGATACCTTGGAAAAATCGTCCATCGGCTTTACCGGCCTCAAACAGTTCGGTGATGAAATGGATGAGATCCGCAAGACCTTCACGCCTGAATTCCGCAACCGTCTGGACGCCATCATCAGCTTCAAGCCATTGGATATGGAAGTCATCCTGCGAGTCGTCGACAAATTCCTGCTCCAGCTGGAAGACCAGCTCAGCCTGAAGAAAGTCGAAGTCATCTTCACCGACGGATTACGTGCCATGCTCGCGAACAAAGGCTTTGACCCAATGATGGGCGCCCGCCCAATGCTCCGCCTCATCCAGGACCTCGTCCGCAAGGCACTCGCCGATGAACTCCTGTTCGGCAGACTGGTGAACGGTGGCAAAGTCACCGTAGATGTGGAAGGCGAAGAAGGCGTCCGCCTCATTTTCGACGAAGAAGAGAAACCGGTCGCCAAGCCAAACGTCCCGATGGCGCCACTGCTTCAGTAAGCAGACCACACAACAACGCCCAAGATTCCCTGTCTGGCAACCTCAACCGTCAGACAGGAATCAACGGCAGCGTCAGCTGGCACCCCGCCACCAGGAACACCGCCAGCGTATACCCGATCCCCGCCGTCAGATCCAATATCTTGAACCGGCCCAACAGCCAGTACCCCATCTTCAGCGACAGCGCGATTGCGCAGTACAGCAGCATCTTCTCGACCATTGGAAACCACCCGATGACAAAGCCGTATTCCTGCCAGATTGTCATGCCTTCACGCAGCACGCCGACAAAAACACCCCAGCCCGCCACCGGCATCAGACCGAACACCAACTGTTTCCAAGAAATGACAAATTGCAGACGTTCACAGCCTTTTAACAGCAGATAGACGCCAATTGAGACAATAGAACCTAACACCACCGCTGTCAGGAAACGCATCCAAGGCAGGTCCATCGGTGGCAGCAGCCCAATCCCCAGCCAGTTCAGGAACCGCATCGTAAAATGGAACACCACCGTGTTCTCCACCGTCAGCGCATTCAGGCAGCCCCCGATCACGCCCCACAGCAGCATGAAAGCCGTCGCATCCGACACCTCCCCGGCAGACAGGTTCTCCACCTCCTCCCAAGGCTTCCGCGCCTTCAGCCCGATCGCATCCCGGTACCCATGACAGCGCCCACACGCATGACAGTCCGACATCCCCGTCATCTGCTGCATATTCACCAGCGGCGCACAGTTCACCCGCTCAGCACGGCCTTTCCAAGACTTCCACGCCACCCGGTCCACCGCGAAATGCAGGAACGAAATCCGGGACACCAGACTGAAAAACCCATTCCCTGGACAGAGATACATACACCAGATCCGGCGCCCCTTGAACGACAGCACGCCACACACCAGCGCGAGTGCAGTCGGCACCCCGAGGAAAACCACCGTCTGCATGAAATCCGCATACACACTGAACGACTGCCCATACAGCGTCACCGCCACCAGAATCAGACACGGCAGCCACTTCCAGCGCATCCACATCGGAATCGACCGGTTCGGCCCCAGATAACTCACCGACTCCGTCATCGTCCCATCCGGGCACAGCAGACCACACCAGAACCGCCCGAACAGCAGCATCGACAGCACAATCCCCGGCCAGCCGATCCCCCACAGCACCAGACGCGAAAACCGCTGATGGTCCGCATCCCCCGTCACCGCAGGCACCACCAGCAGCGCCAGATAGAACAGCGCCATCGCCCATTGCACACACGCAATCAGCCGTCCATGCGTCTTCAGGAAATGTCCCAGACGGTACGCACATCCCCGTGAACGGAGATCGGATACTGGCTCAACCGCAACAGGGATGACCGTTGGCGCGGTTCTTTTTTCGGGCGTTTTCATCTGGGTGCTGGTCAAAGGTTCTTGTCCTACTCGGGGAACCCATGCAAAATGGCGGTTATCAGGCAGGCAGACACCTGTCACACCTGCAATGTGAATCAATTTAAAGGAAAGCTATTATGCCATCACATACTATCACGCTGCGGAACGGCATTGAAA
>CAVJQJ010000017.1:0-3966 GCA_963651715.1 Anaerovoracaceae bacterium | reverse complement strand
GTTCATAGGCGAAAACTTCTTTGAGAAGAAAAGCGAAATCGCCGCACTGCAACGCGGCATCGATATCGGCCTGACACTCGTCGACACCGCTGAAATGTACGGTAACGGCGGTGCGGAAAAAGTCGTCGGTGAAGCACTGGTCGGACGCCGTGACAAAGTCTTCCTCGTCAGCAAGGTCCTGCCAAACCATGCCAGCCTGCGCGGCACCGTCAAAGCCTGCGAAGACTCCCTCAAACGCATGAAAACCGACTATCTGGACATGTACCTGCTCCACTGGCGTGGTGGCTACTCCCTCGGCGAAACCTTCGAAGCCCTCGAAAAACTGCGTGAAGCCGGCAAAATCCGTGCATGGGGCGTCTCCAACTTCGACACCGACGACATGGAAGAAGCCGAAGAATACGATCCAGAAGGCAACTGCTGCATCAACCAGGTCCTCTACAGCCTCATCTCCCGCGGCATTGAATGGGACCTCATGCCATGGCAGCAGAAACGCAACATCCCAGTGATGGCTTACTCCCCACTGTACCAGACACGCGTCCTGCGTTCAGACGGCCTGAAGAAACTGGCCAAAGAACTGGGCATCACCGCCGCACAGCTGGCACTGGCGTGGATCCTGCACAAAGGTGCGATTCCTATTCCTAAGTCCTCCAACGCATCCCGCGTTGAAGAAAACCGCAAGGCATGGGACATCGAACTGTCTCAGGACACCCTGGATGCCCTCGACAAGATCTTCCCGGCACCAACCCACAAGATGCCACTCGACATCCTGTAAGCCGACATCAATCAAGACTCAGGGCTGTTCAGACGGCCCTGGGCCGCATGTTCATGGATTGTGCGGATGATATCCACATCCGCCGCTTCCCATGCCTGTTTCAGGAAGCCGTTGTACTTCGCTTCCGGACCTTCATCCGAAACCGTATTCTCATAGATGAAACGGACAAACAGCCGTCTTTCGAAAGGCTCCTCGATCGTCACCACCAGCGACGTGGAAGGCATCTCGCCCTGCACCTCGATATCAAAGACAATCCGTTCCTGATGCGTGCAGGTCACCTTGTCCGTAAAACTGAATTTCCCGTAATCCAACGAGCGGTGATAGACCCCCATCAGCTCCGTCACATCACACTTTTCCAGATGCGGAATAAACAGGGTTGGCTTCTCAATCCATAACAGCAGACCGTTCCAGAGCTGGTTACGGTCAAGGATCTGAGCCCCGGGCTGGTCAAAATTGTTGATTTCAAGCAGATGTTCAAATTTCATGTCTGTTCCTATCCGTTCTGGCGGGCGGGTCCGTCCACCCATACACTCCCATTGCAGGAGCCATCAATTGATTTTCCAGCATTCTACACAACAGCCCCGGAAAATTCAGGACAAAAACAGAAAATACCCTTAAAACAAAGGGCAGAGGCGCTAAACCGTCGTTCAGCAGTGGAAATAGGCGAACCGGTTCGATGCCTCCCTGAACATGATCTCCAGTGCCTCATTCGAATTCGAGTAAAAGTCGTAATACGACCCATCACTCGCAAAAATCCCGTAGACCTTCTCCTCGATCGTCGGGAGATAGACCGCCTGCACCCAGAGCCGGAGCCCCCCCGCCCGTATCCTCGGCGAGAATCTCCCCATACATCTGCTCATCCCCAAACGCTTTCACCAGATCCGTTACAACCATGTCAGTCACCATCCATTCCGTTGTCCATCCGCGTACAGGCAGGCCCAGATGCCTCAATGTCCCCCAACGTCTACATCATCCAGCCAGAACCACCTCTATCATAATATGCCAAGACGATATTTGCACCCTTTACCGTACCAATAGATTTGCATGCAGGCAACACTTCTCAAATCAGGATGCGTACATAAAAAAACAGGGGCCGAAAGCCCTGCTTTGACAGTCTGGATAAAATCACCGGAAGCCGTTACCTGAACTGTCCATCCGCGAAGGAAAAACCCTTGATGAACTCAGCGACCGGCAGCCGTTTCGCCCCCGGTTTCTGCAGCGTCAGGAAACGGATCGCACCTTTTCCACATGCCACCACCACACCGGAAGCATCCGCCGACAGAATCCTGCCCGCAGGCTGTTCCGCATCCGTGTTTTCCACCCGTGCATCCCAGATCTTCAGCGTCACATCGCCATACGCCGCCGTACAGCCCGGGAACGGATTGAACGCCCGGATTTTCGCCGCGTTCTCCTGCGCAGACAGATTGAAATCCAGCACCGACTCCTCACGATGCAGCTTCTTCGCATACACCGCATCACTGTCATCCTGAGGCGTATAAGTCGCCGTCCCATCCGCAATCTTCGCCAGCGCCTCGATAATCAGCCTGCCACCCATCTCAGCCAAGCGGTCATGCAGCACCGCCGCCGTATCGGATTCCGTAATCGGCGTAGACGCCATCACCAGCACAGGACCGGTATCCAGCCCCTCTTCCATCCGCATAATCGCGACACCGCTTTCCGCATCACCCGCCTCGATCGCACGCTGGATAGGCGCCGCACCACGCCATCTAGGCAGCAGCGACGCATGGATATTCAGACACCCGTGCGCAGGCAGATCAAGGAAAGCCTTCGGCAGAATCAGCCCATAAGCCACCACCACCATCACATCCGACTGGATTGCCTGAATACGGTCATAGACACGCTGCACCTCCTCGCCATACTTCCCGTCAATCCGCAGGGAGACCGGCTGGTCAACCGGGATATCATGCGCCAGCGCCAGCTTCTTCACCGCAGAAGGCTGCAGCTTCATCCCCCTGCCCGCAGGACGGTCCGGCTGCGTCAACACCAGCGCAACCTCATGCCCCGCCTTGATCAGCGCATCCAGCGCCGTTGCGGCAAAATCCGGTGTCCCGGCAAAAACGATCCTCATCGCTTGCCCCCTTTCTTAGACTTGTTGGCCGGCTTATTCGCAGAAGCCGCCGCCTTCTTCATCTCACGCTCTTCCTTCAGCAGCTTCGACTTGATCCGGTTACGCTTCATCGGCGACAGATAATCCGCAAACACTGTCCCCTTCAGATGATCGATCTCATGCTGCAGACAGACCGCCAGCAGACCATCGCCCTCAATCTCGAACCAGTTGCCATCCACATCCTGTGCACGGACAGTCACCTGGGCAGGACGTTCCACATTCTCATAAATGTAAGGCAGGGAAAGACACCCCTCCTCATACACCTTCTTCTCCTCGCTGACCTTGATCACCTCAGGATTGACCAGCACCGTCAGCTTATCCTTGTTCTCCGACGTATCGATCACCACCACACGGCGGTGCACATTCACCTGAGGTGCCGCCAGACCGATCCCCGGTGCCGCATACATCGTCTCGCCCATATCGGCGACCAGCTGCTTCAGCTCATCGTCGAAAACCTCGACAGGATCAGACGGCTTCGCCAGCCGTGCATCGGGATAACGCAGAATCTTGAGTAATGCCATTTGTTTTCAGAACCGCTTTCTCGTCATTGATCTTTTTCGTGCCAGCACCCGACCGCACCCCAAACCCATAGATTTCCATCGGAACCGACGGGTTTCCACGTGCTATGATTGCAGACGCTGACATTTCCGTTGGCGAAAGTTTAGCATAGCCCCCATCTCAAGCTGAAATCATGGGCCTGCATCGAACCGCTGATAACAGAAGGACCGCCTTGAACACCGCTCCCGCCTGCAACGAAGAAGAACTCACCGCCTGGCTGCGCCTTGTGCAGACACCCGGCGTCGGCATCCACACTGCACACAAGCTAATGTCCGTCTTCGGCATGCCGGAAAACATCTTCAACGCCTCCTACCACGACCTGCTCAAAGTGGTTCCCCAGAAACTCGCCGAACTCATCCATGCCCCCGCATCCGATGACATCAAAGCCCTCGTCGAGAAAACACTCGCCTGGCAGGAACAGCCCGGTAACATCATCCTCACCCTGGCAGACAGCCGCTACCCCAAAAAACTGCTTGAGATCGCCAATCCACCGCTCATGCTCTACGCC
>CAVJQJ010000016.1:866-4148 GCA_963651715.1 Anaerovoracaceae bacterium | reverse complement strand
GAGCCTGTTAGGGCGCTGCTGGTAACAGAGCCTTACAGTCGATATGAAGAACCACCGGCTATGCCGGTGGGTAGCTTTTTGACCAGGTCCAGCAACAGATTATGCCTGTTCCCAGATGGCGTTGATGGCGGAAACAGCGGCAATACCAGCAGTCTCAGTCCGCAGGATGCGGTCTCCCATGGAGAGGAAGACAACGCCAGCATCGACAGCGAGTTTCTCTTCAGCTGGAGAAAATCCCCCTTCTGGGCCAATAAGGATGGTGACATTATGGGGCATCTGCTGTTTTGCCCAGCCAGAGAGTGTCTGTGTCGCCCGTGGGCTGAACATGATACAGGTGGTGCCTTTGACATCCTCGATGACTTGTTCCAATGGCATCGGATACAAAATTTCTGGCAACGTGTTGCGCCCGCACTGCTGGACAGCCGCGACCACAATCGCACGCCACCGTTCCACCCTTTTCTCAGCCCTGTCACCATTGAGGCGCACCACAGAGCGCTCCGCCGAGACCGGCAGGATATCTGTCACACCCAGTTCAACCGCTTTCTCGACAATCCAGTCCATCTTGCCTGCCTCAGGCAATCCCTGGGCAAGCGCCACACGGTAAGGGAGTTCCCGCTCAATCGGTTGATGCGAATCAACATGTGCCACCGCACTGTTCTTGCCGATGGAGACCAGCGTTGCCTGATACTCGCCCCCCCGCCCGTTGAACAGTGTCAGACCATCACCGATAGCCAGCCGCAGGACCATCAGGTGTCTGGCGATTTCTTTGGGCATATCGATATCTGTGCCCGCAATCAGGTCGGTATTGCAGAAAAGTCGTAGCATAAAAGCGTTGTCCGGTCTGGTTTTATGATGTTTCAGGAGGGGTTTGAATGTAACAAGACACCCTCTCTGGTAAAATACTAGGTTATATCCTTTCTGGCGTATTTCAAACCATTTTTTTCTCTGGCAGTCATGAACAATACATTACCTGTAACTCAAATGGCTGGCGCCATCCGTGCGCTGGCAATGGATGCGATTCAAAAGGCCAATTCCGGACATCCAGGCATGCCAATGGGTATGGCAGATATCGCTGTCGCACTCTGGGCGGGTCATTATCAGCATAACCCTGCAGACCCTCAATGGTTCAACCGTGACCGTTTCATCCTGTCCAACGGACATGGTTCGATGCTGCACTACGCACTCCTGCATCTGACAGGCTATGACGTATCCATCGACGACCTGAAACAGTTCCGTCAGTTCGGCTCCAAGACACCTGGTCACCCTGAAGTCCATATGACCCCAGGTATCGACACCACCACAGGCCCACTGGGTCAGGGCATCACCAATGCCGTGGGTATGGCGCTGGCTGAAAAACTGCTGGCTCAGGAATTCAACAAGCCTGGCTTTGATCTGGTCGACCACTACACTTATGTGTTCATGGGTGACGGTTGCATGATGGAAGGTATTTCCCACGAAGCATGCTCTCTGGCAGGCACCTGGAAACTGAACAAGCTGATTGCCCTGTACGATGACAATGGCATTTCCATCGACGGCAATGTTTCAGGCTGGCTGACCGATGATACTCAGAAACGTTTTGAGTCTTATGGCTGGAATGTGATTCCTGCTGTTGACGGCCATGACATTGCGGCTGTGGATGCGGCGATCACTGCTGCCAAGAAATCTGACAAGCCAACCCTGATCATCTGCAAGACCATCATCGGCAAAGGCTCACCAAACAAGGCAGGCCTGAACAAAGTCCATGGTTCTCCACTGGGTGATGATGAAATCGCGGCAACCCGTAAAGCCATCGGTTGGGATGCAGAACCATTCGTGATTCCACAGCCAGTCTATGATGCATGGGATGCGAAGGCGGCTGGCGCAAAAGCCGAAGATGCATGGAAAGCGCTTCTGGCGGACTACGCAAAACAGTACCCAACGGAAGCAGCCGAATTCTCCCGCCGTATCGCAGGGGTTCTGCCAGAAAAACTGGATGCAACCATCAGCGCCTATGTCGCTGACTGTCAGGCGAAGAAAGAAAACATCGCAACCCGAAAGGCAAGCCAGAATGCCATTCAGGCACTGGCACCTGCCCTGCCAGAGTTCCTTGGTGGCTCTGCCGACCTGACCGGCTCCAACCTGACGAACTGGAAAGAAGCAGTGACTGTCAAGGAAGGCAAGCTGGGCAATTACATCAGCTACGGTGTCCGTGAATTCGGGATGGCTGCCATCATGAACGGTATCGTCCTGCACGGTGGCTATCTGCCATTCGGCGGCACCTTCCTGACTTTCTCCGATTACTGCCGCAACGCAATCCGCATGTCTTCCCTGATGCAGACCGGCACCATCTATGTCTTCACCCACGATTCCATCGGGGTCGGTGAAGACGGTCCTACCCATCAGCCAATCGAACACGTTTCCAGCATACGCCTAATTCCTGGTCTCAATGTATGGCGTCCTTGCGATACCGTTGAAACCGCAGTTGCCTGGGGAGATGCAGTGAAGAGCCGCACCGCACCAAGCGTACTGGCACTGACCCGTCAGGGGCTGCCATGTTTCGACCGTACCCCAGAACAAATTGCCAATATCAGCAAAGGTGGCTATGTCCTGAAAGACGCAGCTGATGCGAAAGTCATCCTGATTGCAACTGGCTCTGAAGTTGCGCTGGCAATGCAGGCAGCAGACGTTCTCGCAGGCAAAGGCATTGCAGCCCGCGTCGTTTCTATGCCGTCCACCAGCCTCTTTGACCGTCAGGATGCCGCATACCGCGACAGTGTCCTGACCAAGGGTCTGCCACGTGTGGCCATCGAAGCGGCAGCCGCTGACTATTGGTACAAATATGTTGATCTGGGCGGTGAAATCATCGGCATGACCACCTTCGGTGAATCAGCACCTGCAGGCAAACTGTTCCCTCATTTCGGCTTCACCGTGGACAACGTTGTAGCCAAGGCAGAATCTGTATTGAACAAATAAAAACCAGTGCGGTGATCTCAAACAGAGAGCACCGCCACCTGACAACGACTTAACAGACAGGAGTAAAACTCATGACAATCCGCGTAGCAATCAATGGTTATGGCCGTATCGGACGTAACGTTCTCCGCGCCCACTATGAATATGGCAAGAAAAACGATATCGAAATCGTTGCAATCAACGATCTGGGCACTATGGACATCATGTCCCATCTGACCCGTTACGATACCGTTCACGGCAAGTTCAATGCCGACGTATCCGTTGATGGTGAATACCTCGTTGTCAATGGCGACCGGATCAAGGTCACAGCCATCCGCAATCCTGAAGAACTGC
>CAVJQJ010000016.1:0-856 GCA_963651715.1 Anaerovoracaceae bacterium | reverse complement strand
CCTTGGAAAGAAATGAACATCGATGTTGTGATGGAATGTACCGGGCTGTTCACCTCCAAGGCAGCAGCTTCCGCCCATCTGAAAGCCGGTGCCAAGAAAGTCCTGATTTCCGCACCTGGTGGCAAGGATGTTGATGCAACCGTCGTTTTCGGTGTCAATCAGAACGTCCTGACCGCTGACATGCAGGTGGTTTCCAACGCATCCTGCACTACCAACTGCCTGGCACCTGTCGCATCTGCTCTGAATGAAAAACTGGGCATCGTCAAAGGCCTGATGACCACCGTCCATTCCTACACCAACGACCAGCGTCTGACCGACGTCAACCACCGTGATCCACGCCGTGCACGTGCCGCAGCACTGAATATCATCCCTACCCGTACCGGTGCAGCAGCCGCTGTGGGGCTGGTCCTGCCAGAACTGGTTGGTAAATTCGACGGCTTCGCAATGCGTGTCCCTACCGCCAACGTTTCCATTGTTGACCTGACCTTCACCGCTGCACGCGACACCACTGTTGAAGAAGTCAACGCCATCATCAAGGAAGCATCTGAAGGCCGCCTGAAAGGTATCCTCGGTTACAACGAAGAACCACTGGTTTCCTCCGACTTCAACCATGACAACCATTCCAGCATCTTTGATGCAACCCAGACCCGTATCGTTGGCGGCAACCTCGTCAAGATCCTGTCCTGGTACGATAACGAATGGGGCTTCTCCTGCCGTATGCTGGACAACGCAGAAGCTATGATGAACGCGAAATAATCCGTTCTGAGGGAAGTTCAAGGCCCGCACTCCTCGCAGGATGCGGGCTTTTTTGTCATAAGAAAACCCCCAGCTAAGCTGGGGGTTCCAAAAAGCTTAC
>CAVJQJ010000015.1:0-6497 GCA_963651715.1 Anaerovoracaceae bacterium | reverse complement strand
TAATGAGGAAATGGCACACATCCTGATGAAAGTTGAAACCCATAATCATCCAACAGCGATTTCACCATTTCCCGGGGCGGCAACTGGTTCTGGCGGTGAGATTCGTGATGAAGGGGCAACAGGTCGAGGAGCAAAGCCAAAGGCGGGGCTGACAGGCTTTACGGTTTCCAACCTGCATCTGCCAGAAGCGAGAAGAAGTTGGGAAAGCACTTCAGATGTCGTGACACAGAAACAGGATGATGGAATCTATGGTAAACCAGACCGCATTGCATCTCCTCTGCAGATTATGATTGATGGTCCAATTGGTGG
Organism: Anaerovoracaceae bacterium; assembly: GCA_963651715.1. Lineage (GTDB taxonomy): Bacteria > Pseudomonadota > Gammaproteobacteria > Burkholderiales > Burkholderiaceae_D > Oxalobacter. The sequence goes on along the minus strand of CAVJQJ010000015.1, from coordinate 6,188 downwards.
GGCTGCGTTCAACAATGAATTTGGACGTCCAAATCTGGCTGGTTATTTCCGCACTTATGAACAGAATGTTGCTGATAAGGTTTATGGTTACCACAAGCCGATTATGCTGGCAGGTGGTCTGGGATCCATTGCGGATATCCATACCAAGAAACAGGCATTGCCGGTTGGAACTCTGCTGATCCAGTTGGGCGGTCCAGGTATGCGTATTGGCATGGGTGGTGGTGGTGCCTCATCCATGGCAACGGGGGCCAATACAGCTGACTTGGATTTCGATTCTGTTCAGCGGGGCAATCCAGAAATGCAGCGCCGTGCGCAGGAGGTCATCAATGCCTGTTGGGCAATGAAAGAAAACAATCCAATCCTGTCGATTCATGATGTTGGTGCTGGTGGTCTTTCCAATGCGTTTCCTGAAATTACCCATGATGCAGACAGAGGGGCGACTTTTGAACTGAGAAACGTGCCGTTGGAAGAGAGTGGACTGTCTCCACGCGAAATCTGGAGTAATGAATCACAGGAACGATATGTCCTGGCGATTGCGGAAGACAATATCCAGCTGTTTGATGAGCTGTGTAGACGAGAACGTTGTCCATATGCGGTTGTCGGCAAGGCGACAGAAGAAAAACAGCTGAAAGTCGTGGATTCTGAATACAGCAATGAGCCGGTCGATATGCCGATGGATGTCCTCCTTGGTAAACCGCCAAAAATGCATCGCGATGTGACTCATGTCGTCAACTGTTATCCAGAAATCCGACTGGACGGCATTTCTCTAGAAAAGGCCGCGGAAGATGTCATGCTGCTGCCAACCGTTGGGGATAAATCTTTCCTGATTACCATTGGTGACCGTGCTGTAGGTGGGATGACTTCTCGGGATCAGATGGTTGGTCCTTGGCAGGTGCCAGTGGCAGATAGTGCGGTTACCTTGATGAGTTTTGAAGGGTATGCGGGCGAAGCGATGGCAATGGGGGAAAGAACCCCGTTGGCGGTTATCAATGCGCCGGCATCTGGCCGTATGGCAATCGGTGAGGCATTGACGAATATTGCCTCTGCGCCAATTACTGATATTTCCAATATCAAGCTGTCAGCCAACTGGATGGCTGCATGTGGTCAACCGGGGCAGGATGCGGCGCTTTTCGATACAGTCAAGGCAGTCGGTCTTGACCTTTGTCCTGATCTGGGAATCAGTATCCCTGTCGGCAAGGATTCACTTTCTATGCGTACAACCTGGAAAGACGGAAATCAGGACAAAGAAGTGACTTCTCCGGTTTCTCTGATTGTTTCAGCTTTCTCACCGGTTTCTGATGTCCGTAGTGCACTGACTCCCCAGCTTCGTACTGATAAGGGAGAAACGGCCCTGATGCTGGTGGATCTTGGTCTGGGTAAGAATCGAATGGGGGCATCTGCTTTTGCTCAGGTGACTGGTCAGATCGGTTCATCCGTACCGGATGTGGACAGTGCGGAAAACCTGAAGGCTTTCTTTAATACCGTTCAGTCGCTGAATGCGAAAGGACTGTTGCTGGCTTACCATGACCGTTCAGATGGCGGGCTGTTTGTGACCCTGTCTGAAATGGCATTTGCTGGACATTGTGGTTTGAATATTGAGTTGGGCGGTGTTGTCAAGGCGACGCTCAATAAGCAGTCTGACGGCGCGGATGTACTTTCGGCTCTTTTCAATGAAGAACTTGGTGCTGTGTTCCAGATTCGTGTTGAAGATGCTGAACAGGTCAAAGGACAATTTGAGGCAGCTGGACTGGGAAATGCTTTGCATAATCTGGGTACAGTGGTTTCTGGGAATGATATCCAGATCAATCTGGATGGCCAGACAGTTTATAAACAGTCCCGAATCGCTCTGCATCGTCTGTGGAGCGAAACTAGTTGGCGTATAGCAAGACTGCGTGACAATCCAGCCTGTGCGGATATGGAATATGACCGGATTCTCGATGCGGATGACAAGGGGATTTCACCTGTCGTGCCGTTCGATATGAAGGAGGATGTTGCTGCACCATATATCAATACCGGTGTACGGCCACGTGTGGCGATTCTGCGTGAGCAGGGATCGAATTCCCATGTTGAAACGGCATATGTCATGCATCGGGCTGGTTTTGAGGCAGCTGACGTTCACATGACCGATTTGATGGAAGGTCGGAAAGCCCTTGATGATTTCAAGGGCCTGATTGCTGTCGGCGGTTTCTCCTATGGCGACGTATTGGGGGCTGGTGAAGGCTGGGCTAAGAAGATTCTGTTCAACACAAAACTCAAAGAGCAGTTCAGCGGTTTCTTCAATCGGACGGATACTTTTGCGTTGGGTATCTGTAACGGGTGCCAGATGATGAGTAGTCTAGCGGCCATCATACCCGGGGCAGAAGCTTGGCCTAAGTTTGTCCGTAACCGTTCGGAACAGTTCGAGGCGCGCTTTACCATGGTTGAGGTGCCTGAATCACCATCCATTTTCTTTGCGGGGATGGCAGGGCTTCAGACGCCGATTGTGGTTTCACATGGTGAAGGGCGGGCTGATTTCTCCCTGCAGGGGGATATCCAGAAGGTCCTTGTTGCGATGCGTTATGTTGATCACAATGGTCAGTCAACAGAAATCTATCCATTGAATCCAAACGGCTCTCCTGACGGGATTACCTCGGTGACAACTGAGGATGGTCGTTTTACGGTGATGATGCCTCATGCAGAACGTGCCTTCAGGACTGTCCAGAATTCCTGGGCGCCGGATGGATGGGGTGAAGATTCGCCATGGATGAGAATGTTCCGGAATGCCCGTAAGTGGGTGGGATGATCCGTATAAATACAGGTGCGCAGAAGCTTGATTGAGAAAACTTCTGCCTCAATACAACTAGAAACAGCCATGTATCAGTCACGTGGCTGTTTTTCTTTTATAATCACTGTTTCGGCTACAGCTTTATACAGATAAAAAATGAAATCAGCAGAAATCCGTCAGAAATTCCTGAACTTCTTTAAATCAAAAGGGCATACAGTTGTTCGTTCCAGCTCATTGGTTCCTGCCAATGATCCGACCTTGATGCTCACCAATGCAGGGATGGTTCAGTTCAAGGATGTTTTCCTTGGTCTTGATAAACGCCCATATACCCGGGCGACATCCTGCCAGCGCTGTGTTCGTGCTGGTGGTAAGCACAACGATCTGGAAAACGTCGGTTATACCGCCCGTCACCATACCTTCTTTGAAATGCTGGGTAACTTCAGCTTCGGTGATTATTTCAAACATGATGCGATAACCTTTGCATGGGAACTCTTGACAACCGTTTACAAATTACCGAAAGAGAAACTCTGGGTGACCGTCTATCAGGAAGACGATGAAGCCTACGATATCTGGGCAAAGGAAATTGGTGTCCCAACGGACCGTATTGTTCGTATTGGCAACAACAAGGGGGCACGCTATGCATCTGATAATTTCTGGCAGATGGCTGATACAGGACCTTGCGGACCATGCAGTGAAATCTTCTATGACCACGGCCCAGATGTAGCTGGTGGCCCTCCAGGAAGCCCGGATGAAGACGGAGACCGTTACATCGAAATCTGGAACCTCGTCTTCATGCAGTTCAACCGTGACGAACAGGGTAATATGACCCCGTTGCCTAAACCATGTGTTGACACTGGGATGGGGATTGAACGTTTGGCGGCAATCATGCAGCACGTTCATAGCAACTATGAGATTGATACTTTCCAGAATCTGATTAAAGCGTCAGCCAAGGCTGTTGGTATCGATAATCTGGAAGAAAATTCCCTGAAAGTTATTGCCGACCATATCCGTTCAACCGCTTTCATGATTGTTGACGGATTGATTCCAGGTAGTGATGGTCATGGTTACGTCCTGCGTCGCATCATTCGTAGGGCATTGCGCCACGGTTATAAGCTGGGACAGAAGAAACCTTTCTTCTACACACTGGTTGACGATCTGGTCAAGGAAATGGGTGAGGCGTATCCAGAGTTGGTTGAAGCCGCTGATCATGTCAAACAGGTTCTCCGTCATGAAGAAGAACGTTTCGGTGAAACGCTTGAAAATGGCATGAAGATTCTGGAATCTGCATTGTCTGGCGGGAATCGGGTTCTGGGAGGTGAAACTGCCTTTACGCTTTACGATACTTATGGTTTCCCACTGGATCTGACTGCAGATATCTGTCGTGAACGTCAGATTACCGTTGACGAAGACGGTTTCAATGTTGCGATGGAAAAACAGAAAGAGACTGCCAGGGCTTCCGGCAAGTTCAAGATGGCGGCGGTACTGGACTATGACGGAGAGAAGACGGAATTCGTCGGTTATTCCCAGCTGACGGAAACCGGCACAGTGGTTGCGCTTTATCGTGATGGTGTGCCTGTTGATCGGATTGAAAGAGGTCAGAACGGTGTTGTTGTGCTTGATGCAACACCATTCTATGCGGAAATGGGGGGGCAGGTCGGCGATACCGGCGTACTGACAGCTGCTGGGGTATCAGTTGATGTCGTTGATACCCAGCGCATCAAGCCAGGTGTTTCTGGTCATCATGTCACTGTTTCTGAAGGCAGGGTCGCTGTTGGAGATAAGTTGATGGCTGCTGTCGATGTAGAACGTCGTAAACAGATTGCCCGTCATCATTCTGCAACACACTTGATGCATAAGGCGCTTCGTCAGGTGTTGGGTAATCACGTTGCCCAGAGGGGGTCCTTGGTTGATCCAGACAAGACCCGTTTTGACTTCAGTCATAATGCGCCGGTTACAGCTGAACAGATCCGTGAAGTTGAAGAAATCGTCAATCGTGAAATTCTTGAAAACAGTCAGACCCAGACTCAGGAAATGCCATACGATGCGGCTATCGAACATGGGGCAATGGCACTGTTCGGTGAGAAATATGGTGATGTTGTCCGTGTTTGCGATATCGGCAGTTCCTGTGAACTGTGTGGTGGCACACATGTCGCAGGAACCGGTGATATTGGTCTGTTTAAGATTATTTCAGAAGGTGGCGTTGCGGCAGGGATCCGTCGTGTAGAAGCGGTCACAGGGTTGACGGCAATGCATTGGGTGCAGGAAATGGCTAAAGGTGTTAATGAGGCCGCCTCAGCTCTCAAGACGCAACCTGACAATATCATTGGACGTATCGGGCAGTTGCAGGATCAGGTAAAAGGCCTGGACCGCGAATTGGCTGGACTCAAGGCAAAACTGGCATCCAGTCAGGGTGATGATCTTGCAGGTCAGGCCGCTGATGTTAAGGGCGTCAAGGTACTTGTATCCCGTATCGAAGGTGCGGATGTTCCTGCGTTGCGTAGCATGATGGATAAGTTGAAGGACAAGCTTAAGACAGCTGCTGTTGTGCTTGCTGCCGTAAATGGTGGGAAAATCAGCTTGATTGCAGGGGTTACAGCCGATACCACCAAGAAAATCAAGGCTGGGGAACTGGTCAATTTTGTTGCGTCTCAGGTTGGAGGCAAAGGTGGTGGCCGCCCAGATATGGCTCAGGCAGGCGGTTCTCAGCCAGAAAACCTTGCTGCGGCATTAGACAGTGTTAAAGGTTGGGTAGAACAGAAATTGGCTGACTGATATGGATCCCACTGTCGAAACGGTTGAATTGACATTGGATGCTTGCGGAACCAAGTGTCCAATGCCGATTCTCAAAGCGAAAAAGGCCCTGTCTAACATGGAATCAGGGCAATTGCTCAAGGTGTTGACAACAGATCCCGGTGCTGTGCGTGATTTCCAGTTTTTTGGGAAACAGACAGGCAATGTTGTTGTGGGTCAGAGTGAGCTGGATGGTGTCTATACCATCCTTGTCAAAAGAAAATAACGAAACAAGATAGGATTGATTATGAAAATATTGGTCCCAGTGAAACGGGTCGTGGATTATAACGTCCGTATCCGAATCAAATCCGATGGAAGTGGCATTGAAACCGCAAATGTAAAAATGTCCATGAACCCATTTGATGAGATTGCTATCGAAGAAGCAGTTCGTCAGAAGGAAACAGGGGCTGCGACAGAGGTTGTTGCGGTAACCTGTGGTGTTGACAAGTCGCAGGACGTTCTCCGCACCGCAATGGCGATTGGTGCAGACCGTGGTATTCTGGTAAAAACAGATGCTCAACTGACACCATTGATGGTTGCCAAGATCCTGAAGAAAATCGCAGAGAAAGAACAGCCAGATCTGGTGATACTGGGCAAGCAGGCGACTGATGATGATGCAGGACAGACAGGGCAG
>CAVJQJ010000014.1:3748-6675 GCA_963651715.1 Anaerovoracaceae bacterium | reverse complement strand
GAAGAAACCTATATCCGCCAGATAAAGCAGTTGGGTCAGAAATTGGAACTGCCGATTGTTGCCACTCATCCTGTCCAGTTCATTTCTTCTGAGCAGTTCCGTGCCCATGAAGCGAGAACCTGCATCGCAGAGGGCGAGATTCTGGCGAATGACAAGCGTCCACATCTTTTCAATAAAAACCAGTGTTTTCTGACGCAGGAACAGATGGCAGAGCGTTTTGCCGATATGCCTGCTGCGCTGCAGAACACCATTGAGATTGCGAAACGTTGTTCATTGACATTGGTCCTTGGTCTGCACAAACTGCCGCTCTTCCCGACACCTGATGGGATGTCATTGGATGATTTCATGTCGCAGCAGGCTCGTGACGGACTGGAAAAACGGTTGATAGAGCTTTTCCCAGATGAAGAAAAGCGGAAAGAAAAACGTAAGGTTTACGATGAGCGTCTGGAATATGAGATCAGCGTCATCATCAAGATGGGGTTCCCTGGGTATTTTCTCATTGTGGCGGACTTCATCCAATGGGCTAAGAACAATGGCGTGCCTGTTGGACCGGGACGAGGCTCTGGTGCAGGTTCATTGGTTGCGTATTCATTGCTCATCACCAACCTTGATCCAATCCGTTACAACCTGATTTTTGAACGTTTTCTGAATCCTGAACGTGTCTCTATGCCTGACTTCGATGTGGACTTCTGTCAGCATGGGCGGGACCGGGTCATCCAGTACGTGAAAGACCGTTATGGTCATGATGCGGTTTCTCAGATTGCAACCTTCGGTACCATGGCCGCCAAGGCGGCGGTTCGGGATGTTGGTCGTGTCCTTGATCTGGGCTATGGTTTTTGTGATGGCATTTCAAAGCTGATTCCATTTAAACCAGGCAAGCAGGTGACGATTGCAGAGGCCTTGAAAGAAGAGCCTCAGCTGGCAGAGCGCGAAAAACAGGAGGAAGAAGTTCACGAACTGCTGAATCTGGCGGAACAGGTTGAAGGGATTACCCGTAATATCGGGATGCACGCAGGTGGCGTGGTGATTGCACCAGGCAAGCTGACAGATTTCTGTCCGCTCTATACGCAGGGCGGTGAGGCTGGCGTTGTCTCTCAATACGACAAGTATGATGTCGAAGCGGTCGGTCTGGTCAAGTTCGACTTTTTGGGACTGACGACGCTGACCATTCTTGATCTGGCGGTCAAGTACATCCGAGCATTCGATCCAGGTATGCAGACGTTTTCCCTGGATGATATTCCGCTTGATGACCGTCCGACTTTCAAGTTGTTGACGGATGCGAAAACCATCGCTGTATTCCAGCTTGAAAGCCGTGGTATGCAGGGGATGCTGAAAGATGCGCGGCCAGACCGTTTTGAGGACATCATTGCGTTGGTTGCGCTGTACCGTCCTGGCCCAATGGATCTGATTCCAGATTACTGCCGGCGTAAACATGGCGAGGCGTTTGAGTATCCTGACGAAAGAACCAAGGGGATTCTTGAAGAAACCTACGGCATCATGATCTATCAGGAACAGGTCATGCAGATGGCGCAGATTATCGGCGGTTACACATTGGGGGGCGCAGACCTGCTGCGTCGTGCAATGGGTAAGAAAGATCCTGCGGCGATGGCAAAACACCGTCAGGTATTCCGTGATGGTGCTGCAAAGAACAATGTCACTCAGGAAAAGGCCGATGAGATTTTTGACCTGATGGAGAAATTCGCAGGTTATGGGTTCAATAAGTCTCATGCAACCGCTTATGCACTGCTCTCTTATCAGACGGCTTTCCTGAAACGCCATCACCCTGCTGCATTCATGGCGGCCAATATGTCATTGGCGATGGATGATACGGATAAGATCCATGTCATGGTGCAGGATTGCGAAAATGTCTGCGATATCAGCATTCTGCCTCCCGACATCAATGAATCGGATTATTACTTCAAGCCTGTTCGGGCAAAGACAGATGGGCCCGAAGATACGGCATCGCAGATCCGTTACGGGTTGGGTGCAGTCAAGGGAACAGGGGAAGGCGCCGTACAGGCGATTGTTGAAGGCAGACAGTCAGAACCGTATAAGGATCTGTTTGATTTCTGTGCAAGGGTTGACCGTCATCAGGTGAACCGACGCACGATTGAGGCATTGATCCGTGCAGGTGCATTTGATGGTTTTGGTCAGGACCGTGGTGTTTTGCTGGCATCGCTCGATCTGGCGATAGAAGCGGCGGAACAGGCGGCAGCATCGGCAGATCAGGTCAGCCTGTTCGGTGAGGAGGAAGCGGTTCAGAGTGTCGTTGAGTACGCCAAGGTGCCTCCTTGGACAAACAAGCAGCGCCTGAAGGAGGAAAAGTCCGTGGTGGGCTTTTGCATGACAGGCCATTTCTTTGATTCCTATCGGGACGAGGTGAAACACCATATCCGTGTGCGTATCGATGGTTTGAAATCGTCGCGTGATGCTCAATGGGTGGCGGGTGTTGTGGCTGGAGCACGGATTCAACAGACACAGCGGGGCAGGATTATGATTGTGACATTGGATGATGGTTCTGCAAAAATCGATATTTCCCTGTATGACAGCATGATTGAAGAAAGAAGGGATGTCATTGTTCAGGATGATTTCCTGATGGCTTTCGGTCGGGTATCTGAAGACCGGTTTTCCGGTGGCTTGCGCATGACGGCAGAAGAAGTGTTGAATCTGGAGGAATCGAGAAGACAGTTTGGCGACAGCATCCAGTTCACACTGCCTCAGAAATTCAGTTTTGAAACGATGAAAGAGCTCCTTTCCCCATATCTGGGAGAATCTGGCTTGATGCTCAAGGCAGATTACAGAACATCAGATGGCACCTGTCAGATTGCCTTCGGCGATAAATGGCGGGTCAAGCCGACGGAAGAGTGTATGCTCGCATTCAAGAGCGTTTTCCCCGATAGCCGTATCGAATTCCATTAACCAACGCG
>CAVJQJ010000014.1:0-3738 GCA_963651715.1 Anaerovoracaceae bacterium | reverse complement strand
GGATATAGCTGATATGGAAAAGATTCCATCAAGAATTCTTGTTGTCTCTCCAAACTGGATTGGCGATGCCATCATGGCGCAGCCATTGCTGCAGTGTCTCAAGAAACACTGGCCGGAAGTTGAGATTGATGTGCTGGCGCCTGCATGGGCTGCACCGGTTTGGCAGGCAATGAAAGAAGTCAGGGAAGTGATCCCAACACCATTCAAACACGGTAAACTGCAGTTGGGAGAGCGTTGGAAGATGGCCCGGTTGCTCAAGAAAAATGGTTATGATCAGGCCTATGTCCTGCCGAACACCATTAAGTATGCGTTGATTCCATGGATGGCCGGGATTCCTGAGCGTATCGGCTATCTTGGCGAAAAGCGTTATGGACTGCTGAATGTCATCCATCATGATGATAAAGTGCATCCACGTCCAATGATTCCCTTTTATGCAGCATTGGCTGAACCACCTGCAGACATCGTTGGAAAGCGGGAGGATTATCCTGTTCCATCCATGTTTACATCAGAGAAAGATGTTCAGGAAACCTTTGGGAAACTGGGATTGGATTGGAACCGCAGATTGATTGCCTTTGCCCCCGGGGCTGAATTTGGTCCTGCAAAGCGTTGGCCTGACGATAAGTTTGCTGCACTCGCAAAACAGATTCTGGGGGAGTATCCTGATGTCCAGATTGTCCTGATGGGGTCTGGGAATGACAGTGCTGTATGTGATCCGATAAAGGCGGCAGTACCGGAAGTCATCAATCTGGCTGGCAGGACCTCGCTGAGGGAAGCGATTGCTGTGATTTCAAAAATCACAGCAATGGTGACGAATGATTCCGGTCTGATGCATATTGCTTCGGCATTTGAGAAACCTGTCATTGCCATCTATGGCTCAACAGATTATCTCCATACACCACCATTCTCGAAATACTCTGAAATCATCTCGCTGGACCTGCCATGCGCACCATGCCAGAAGCGGGAATGTCCTCTGGGACATCATAACTGCATGAAACAGCTGAATCCGGACAGGGTCTTCCCGTCTGTCGCAAAATATCTTGAGTGACTGTTGGGTGGCCTGGAGAATATTCAGCTAGACGGTTGTCACAGCAGGATGACATCATACTGGACCTGATGGTAGGACGGTTCAACTTGAAGGGAAATAGGTTTGCCGATCATGTCGCCCAGGCTTGCCAGATGTTGGGATTCCTCCTCAAGGAACCGGTCAATCACAATCTGGGAGGCCAGGATTCTGAATTCACGGGGACTGAACTGACGTGCCTCACGGTTGATATCTCGCATGATTTCATAGCAGATGGTCTGCGCCGTCTTGATCTGGCCGATACCATTGCAGATAGGGCAGGACTCGCAGAGAACATGTGCCAGAGATTCACGGGTGCGTTTGCGGGTCATTTCGACCAATCCTAGGGAGGACAGTTCTGACAGCGAGACTTTTGTCCTGTCGTTTGCAAGCGCTTTGCGCAGCTCTTCCATGACGGCTTTCTGATGGTCAGGATTCGCCATATCAATCAGGTCAAGAATAATGATGCCACCGAGATTACGCAGACGGAGCTGGCGGGCAATGGCGTGTGCCGCTTCAAGATTTGTTCTGAAGATTGTGTCATCAAAAGTCCGTCCATTGACAAATCCGCCAGTGTTGACATCAATGGTCGTCATAGCCTCAGTCTGGTCGATAATCAGGTATCCTCCTGATTTCAGGTCAACCCGCCTGGATAATGCCCGTTCGATTTCTTCCTCGACGTTGTACAGGTCGAAGAGAGGGCGCTCGCCTTCATAACAGGTCAGTTTGTCCAGGATGTCTGGCGTGAAAGCGGCGGCAAATTCCTGCAGTTTGATAAATTCTTCCCGTGAGTCAATCAGGATACGATGGGTGTCCTCATGGACAAAATCTCTCAGGATTCTTTCTGCAAGCGTCAGGTCCTTGTACAGGAGTGTAGGGGCTGGAGAGACTCTGGCCCTGTCACGCAGGTTCTGCCAGATTTTCTGCAGAAAACTGATGTCGGTTTCGAGATCATCATCGGAAGCCTCTTCCGCCATTGTCCGGATGATGAAGCCACCGGTATTCTTGTCCTGGATCATTTCCAGAACTCGGCTTTTCAGGCTTTCCCGTTCTTTTTCATCCAGGATTCGCTGGGAAATACCGATATGTTTTTCCTGTGGCAGGTAAACCAGAAGACGGCCAGCGATGGAGATCTGGGTGGAAAGACGGGCGCCTTTTGTACCTAAGGGATCTTTGATGACGCGGACCATCACCGCCTGTCCATCCTGAAGCATTCTTTCAATCGGGGTGATCTTGTTCTGCCCTCCCTCGTTGTAATGGGCTTCAAGAATGTCATCGATATGCAGGAATGCGGCACGTTCCAGACCAATATCCACGAATGCCGACTGCATACCAGGTAAAACGCGGACAACACGGCCGAGATAGATGTTGCCGGCCAGTTCTTTTGTCTGGGAACGCTCGATATGCAGTCCCTGGACAGTGCCTTCGGAGACAAGTGCAATACGTGTTTCCTGTGGCGTGATATTGATGAGAACGTCTTCTTTCATTTGATGTCCATTCCGATTTTTCTCAGCAGTTCGGCCGTCTCATAAAGGGGGAGTCCCATGATGCTGGAATAACTGCCATCAATACGGGAAATGAATTTTCCTGCCAGTCCCTGAATCCCATAGCCCCCAGCCTTGTCGTAAGGTTCGTCAGTCGCGGTGTAATCATCGATGCGTGCATCGTCAAGTTGACAGAAGGTGACATGGGAAACCTGAACGGTGCTGAGGGACTGTTCATGCCATCTGACGGTGATGCCTGTCAGAACCTGATGTGTCCGTCCGTTCAGGGCTGACATCATGTTTTTTGCCTCAGTCTGGTTGGCGGGTTTCCCTAGGATTTTGCCATCTATGACCACGGTGGTGTCAGCGGACAGCACGGGACGTAGGGGAAGTTTTTGGGATAGCTGGTATTGCCATGCGTAGGTGGCTTTTTCCTGGGACAGCCTTCTGACATAATCATTGGCGGATTCTCCTGGACGAATGGATTCATCGACCATGTCACTGTTGGCTGTATCCTGAACAGGAGGTTGCAGAACATCAAAAGCCACTCCGAGCTGTGTCAGCAGTTCCTGACGGCGGGGACTCTTGGATGCAAGCCAGATACGCTCAGGCAATTGGGTCTTCTCCATGTTGGTCAGCTTCGATGGTAAGGGTGATTCTGAAGGATGGTATGTGCACGGTAGAGCTGCTCTGCCAGCAGAACCCTGACCATGCCATGTGGCAGTGTCAGGGAAGATAGGCGGATTGACTGTGTTGCCTGTTTTTTCAGGGCAGGGTCAAGACCATCGGCTCCGCCAATGACAATAGCGATGTCTTGCCCATCCTGCTGCCAGCGTTTGATGTTGTCTGCCAGGGCCATGGTGGTCAGGTCTTTGCCATGTTCGTCCAGGACAACCAGCTTGGCATGCTTGGGAATGGCTGCTCGGATACGGACTGCTTCTGCCTCCATAACGGATTCTGCTGAACGGCTGCCATTGCGTTCAACCGGTTTCAGTTCCTTAAGGTTGAAACGCCATTCGTTGGGCATCCGTTTTGCATATTCCTTGAAGCCATTCTCAATCCATGCTGGCATTTTATGGCCAACAGCGATGACGGTAATCTGCATGGCAGTCTTTCTGTTACTGTTTCAGGGCAGATTTCGCGGTTTCAAGGTCAATTTCTTCGCCGCTCCAGATTTCTTCCAGACGGTAGTAG
>CAVJQJ010000013.1:0-2134 GCA_963651715.1 Anaerovoracaceae bacterium | reverse complement strand
CGATGGCGATGCCTTTCCATTCGCACAGTTTTCTCAGGATTTCCCCTATCGCACGGCGTTTCTCTCCGTAAAAGACCTGTCGTCTGTATTTCGGGGCAAAGACTATGTGGTACTTACAATTCCACTTCGTATGGGATAAGCTTTTGGTGCCACTCATGTGATTTCCTTCTTTCTGGTTTATTCGATTTGCAGTTGCTAGCCGCATTTCTTTTCTACCAGTTCTGAAGGTGTTTTCTCACCATAGCTGTAAGCTTTTTGGAACCCCCAGCTTAGCTGGGGGTTTTCTTATGACAAAAAAACCCGCCAAAGCGGGTTTCTGACTGTCAGGATATGAAAGGATTATTCTTGAAATGGGTGCTGGAGCACCAGTGTTTCTTCACGGTCCGGACCGGTTGAAACCATTGCGATTGGCTTGCCAACCAGCTCAGAAATACGATGGATGTAGTTCTGGGCATTTGCCGGCAGGTCTTCAAAACGCTTGATACCGATGGTGTTTTCGCTCCACCCTGGCATTTCTTCGTAGATTGGTTCGCAGCGCGCAACATCATCTGCATTGGATGGGAAAGTATCCAGGACCTTGCCATCCACCTTGTAGCCGTTACAGATCTTGATGGTTTCCAGACCATCCAGAACATCCAGTTTGGTCAGACACAGCCCCGTCAGACCATTGAGCTGAGCGGAACGACGCAACAGTGCGGCATCGAACCAACCACAGCGGCGAGGACGGCCTGTGACCGTGCCGAATTCCATGCCAATGGTGGACAGGTGTTTACCGATGCCTTCATTGGTATCCAGTTCGGATGGGAATGGACCGGCACCCACGCGGGTGGTATAAGCCTTGGTGATACCCAGCACATAGTGAAGCTTGTCTGGACCAATACCAGCACCCGCAGCAGCATTACCTGCCACACAGTTGCTGGAGGTGACATATGGATATGTCCCATGGTCAACATCAAGCAGACTACCCTGAGCACCTTCAAACAGGAGATTTGCCCCAGCTGCACAGGCTTTGTTGAGTGCAGATGAGATGTCTGCAATCAGTGGTTTGATACGTGGAACTATTGCCAACGTATCATCCAGGGTTTTCCTGTAATCGACAGGTTCTGCACCAAGGAAGTTTTCCAGAACAAAGTTGTGATATTCCATGTTCTGTTTCAGTTTTTCTGCAAAGATTTCTGGCTTGAGCAGGTCTGCAACACGGATTGCACGACGGGCGACCTTATCTTCATAGGCCGGACCGATACCTTTACCGGTTGTACCGATCTTTGCTTTGCCACGTCTCAGTTCACGTGCCAGATCAAGTGCAACGTGATATGGCAGAATCAATGGGCAGGATTCAGAAATCTTCAGGCGGGAAACAACTTCAACACCAGCCGCTTCAAGCTTGTCGATTTCCCTCAGGAGATCTGGCAGGGAAAGTACGCAGCCATTGCCGATATAACATGCTGTACCTGGATGCATGATACCTGATGGCACCAGCTGGAGTGCGGTTTTCTGACCACCGATAACCAGTGTATGACCTGCATTGTGTCCGCCCTGGAAACGGACTACGCCCTGAGCATGGTCTGTCAACCAGTCAACGACTTTACCTTTACCTTCGTCGCCCCATTGGGTCCCAATTACGATTACATTTCTGGCCATTTTCTCAACTCATTTATTACTAGTGGTTTTCAGTACCCAGTTGCCGCTGGACTTGTCCTGTTCCAAACACTGGTCGCAATTGAATTCATCAGTACGATGCACTGAATTCTGTAAATTATAGATGACAGTAACACCTGATTGGCGCAATTCACGGATCTTTGCCGCCAATGCAGGATCATCGCTCCAAGGCGCCATGACAGCCTGACGCTTTTCTGCCGCAGGCAGGACCCGCGCAAGCTCACGGATATCCAGCGAGAAACCTGTCGCTGGACGGGAACGACCAAATGCCTCAGCAACCTGATCGTAACGGCCACCACGGGCAATCGCATTTGGCAGCCCAGGGATGTATGCCGCAAACATCACCCCACTGTGGTAATGATATCCGTGCATGTCCGCAAGGTCGATTGTCACTTTTTCACATTCTGCCTGACCAACCAGATATTCCAGTTCACGCAATGCACTTGAGATCCCTTCACCCTGTGGCAGGACTTTT
>CAVJQJ010000012.1:0-16912 GCA_963651715.1 Anaerovoracaceae bacterium | reverse complement strand
TGATTTTCTCCTAAATTATCAGATTTTGAATTTCCACAGAATCCGTTACAGTCTCGCGCAGGACAATGTTCTGCTTTTTCTTTATCCATAAGGTCCGCTAGATTTCGACCCTTGTGCCCAGTTCGACAACGCGGTTGGTCGGAATCTGGTAGTAATCTGCTGCGCTTCGTGCGTTGCGGCTGATCCAGATGAAGAGGTGTTCACGCCAAGGCATCATCAGGGAGCGTTTCGCTGGAACGAGTGACAGACGGGAGACGAAGAACGAGGTCTGCATCAGGTCAAAGTCATGACCATGCTTCGAGCATTCTTCAAGAACTTTCGGAATGTCTGGCTCATTCTTGAAACCGTAGTAAACATCGATGAGCCAGCAGTTGTTCTGCAATGCGATGATTTTCACGCGTTCCCAAGGGGCAACCCATGGGACTTCTCGAGTATGGACGGTCAGGAAGTAGACACGTTCATGCAGCACCTTGTTGTGGGCAAGGTTATGGAGCAGTGCCTGTGGAACCCCATCGTTCTGGCGTTTCAACACGACGGCTGTGCCTGCAACACGTTGTGGTGGTGACAGGAAGAGGGATGCCAGGAATGCCTGCAGTGGGACGGCCTGTTCTGCCAGGGTGCGTTCAACCATGCGTCGTCCACGCCGCCATGTCAGCATCAATGCGAACAGGGTGGTTGCCAGCACAAGCGGGAACCAGCCGCCATTGGCGATCTTGATGACGTTCGAACTGAACAGGAAGACGTCACAGACGAAAAAGCCGGTGACGAGGAGGAGAGACAGGAAGATGTTCTGTTTCCAGTAGTTGCGCATTACGAAGAAGAGCAGGAGGGTGGTGATGGTCATGGTTCCAGTGACCGCAATACCGTAGGCGCCTGCCAGGTTGTCGGATGAGCGGAAGACCATGATGGCGACAAGCACGACGACCATCTGCAGCCAGTTGACGGTAGGCATGTAGACCTGGCCGATTTCAGATTCAGAGGTGTGGACCACTTTCATACGTGGAAAGAGTCCCAGACCGGTCGCCTGACGGGTGACAGAGAATGCCCCAGAAATGGTTGCCTGGGATGCGACGACAACAGCAATCGTTGACAGTGCAATCAGTGGATAAATGCTCCATGATCCCAACTGTTGGAAGAATGGATTGACGATGGCTTCTGGAGTGGTGATGAGCAGCCCTCCTTGCCCCATATAGTTGATGACCAGTGCTGGGAAGACGATGCCGAACCATGCGTAGCGGATTGGCTGTGGGCCAAAGTGTCCCATATCTGCATAGAGTGCTTCTGCGCCGGTCAGTGCCAGTACGATGGCACCCAGCGCAATGAATGCAATGCCCGGACTTGTCCTGACGAAGTTGATGGCATACAGGGGACTGATGGCTTTCAGGATGACAGGGGCCCGGATGATATTGACGATGCCCATGGCGGCCAGTGTGCCGAACCAGAGGAGCATCAGCGGCCCCACCCATTTTGCAATGCCTTCCGTCCCTTTGGATTGGACAGCATAGAGGAAGACGATGATGGCGACTGCCATAGGGATGACATATGGCTTGAGAACCGGTGTGGCGACCTCAAAACCTTCCATCGCTGAGAGCACAGAGACGGCAGGCGTGATGACGCTGTCACCGTAGAACAGTGCCGCACCGAAGACTCCCATCAGGAGCAGTATCCGGTAATGGAGGGGGCGTCCCTTGGGAAGTGAGTGATGAACAAGTGCGAGCAGGGCAAGGATACCGCCTTCACCGCGGTTATCTGCCTTGAGCATGAGATAGACGTATTTCAAACTGACCACGAGTATCACCCCCCAGATGATGAGGGAGACAATCCCGAGGATATTCTCCGGAATAAGTGCAAGCCCACTTGCTTCGGTAAAGACCGCTTTCATGGTGTACAGCGGACTGGTCCCGATATCACCATAGACCACGCCGACAGCGGCGATTGTCATGGCAAGTGTGCTGTGTTTATGCGGTTGTGCTGACAAATTAAATACCTGTTTTTCTTTTACTAGACCTGAACGATAGGGCAAACAATCCAGAATTGCAACCAAATGCCGTCAATACCTGTTTAATTCTGTGCAAAAACTTTTATACTGCGCTTATCTTGCAGAGATTGGCCGATTGAGGCAGGAAATCGGTCTCAGGGCAATATTGATATTTGCTGATAGTCAATAATATATCGGAAAACAGGTGGGCTGCCTTGTTTTTTTGCCTGGATTTGCAGAACTTTCAACTGCATGATATTTTTGCTTTTTTGACTTCGAGGAAAGGCGTGTCGCCCTTTCCGATAACAGGAACGGATTCCATGGCTCAATATGTTTTTACAATGAACCGCGTCGGCAAGATTGTGCCGCCAAAACGTCAGATTCTGAAAGATATTTCTCTGTCTTTCTTCCCGGGGGCAAAGATCGGTGTGCTGGGGCTCAATGGTGCCGGTAAATCCACCTTGCTGAAAATCATGGCAGGTGTTGATACAGATATTTTGGGGGAAGCACGGTCAATGCCGGGGCTGAAGATCGGCTATATGCCACAGGAGCCTCAGCTGGATCCTGACCAGACTGTCCGTGAAGCGGTTGAATCCGGTTTCGGCGAAGTGATGGAAGCACAGAAGCAGTTGGATGCTGTCTATGCGGCTTATGCGGAACCCGACGCAGATTTCGACAAGCTGGCTGCAGAACAGGCCCGTCTCGAGGCCATCATTGCGGCTAGTGATGGCAATAATACAGAACAGCAGATGGAAGTTGCGGCGGATGCGCTGCGTCTGCCACCATGGGATGCGAAGATCGGTGTGCTGTCTGGCGGTGAAAAGCGTCGTGTAGCCCTATGCCGTCTGCTTCTGTCCAAACCGGATATGCTGCTGTTGGACGAACCGACCAACCATCTGGATGCTGAATCTGTTGAATGGCTCGAACAGTTCTTGCACCGTTTTCCGGGGACTGTCGTCGCGATTACCCATGACCGCTACTTCCTGGACAATGCGGCAGAATGGATTCTGGAACTGGACCGTGGTCAGGGGATTCCTTGGAAGGGCAACTACAGTTCCTGGCTGGATCAGAAGAGCCTGCGTCTGCAGCAGGAAGAACAGAAGGAATCAGCACGTCAGAAAACCATTGCGAAAGAACTGGAATGGGTCCGCCAGAATCCAAAAGGCCGTCAGGCAAAGAGCAAGGCGCGTCTTGCCCGGTTCAACGAGCTGTCTGAATACGAATACCAGAAACGGAATGAAACTCAGGAAATCTTCATTCCTATCGCAGAACGTCTGGGCAACGATGTCATCGAGTTCAAGAATGTCAGCAAGGGTTTCGGTGACCGTCTGTTGATTGATAACCTGAGTTTCATCATCCCAGCGGGTGCGATTGTGGGTGTCATCGGTCCAAACGGTGCAGGTAAATCCACCCTGTTCAAGATGATTTCCGGTAAGGAACAGCCTGACTCCGGTGAAATCAGTATCGGTAAGACCGTCAATCTGGCAATGGTCGACCAGTCCCGTGAGTTCCTGTCCAACGACAAGACGGTCTTTGAGGAAATCAGTGGCGGCAATGACCTGATTACCGTAGGCAAGTTCGAGATGCATGCCCGTGCTTATCTGGGGCGTTTCAATTTCAAGGGCAGTGACCAGCAGAAGAAGGTCGGTTTTCTCTCTGGAGGTGAACGTGGCCGCCTGCATATGGCGAAGACCCTGATGCAGGGTGGCAATGTCCTGCTGCTTGATGAACCATCCAACGATCTGGATGTTGAAACCCTGCGAGCGTTGGAAGATGCGCTGCTCGAATTTGCGGGTACGGTAATCGTGGTTTCCCATGACCGCTGGTTCCTCGACCGTATCTGTACCCATATCCTCGCATTTGAAGGAGATTCCCAGGTCACCTTCTTCGCAGGGAACTATCAGGAATACGAAGCGGACAAGCGTAAGCGGCTTGGTGAAGCGGGAGCGGCGCCGAAACGTCTGCGTTACAAACCGATTTCCCGTTAATGCCACGCAACTTTTTGATACAAAATTTTTCGGAAATCTTAGTGCCTGGAGTTACAATTGGGGCTAGGTAACAGAAAAATGGATTGTATTGTGTCCAATATTGCTGAAATCCGTGACCTGACGTTCGGTTACGGGGAGCGGAAT
Organism: Anaerovoracaceae bacterium; assembly: GCA_963651715.1. Taxonomy (GTDB): domain Bacteria; phylum Pseudomonadota; class Gammaproteobacteria; order Burkholderiales; family Burkholderiaceae_D; genus Oxalobacter. The sequence goes on along the minus strand of CAVJQJ010000012.1, from coordinate 12,802 downwards.
ATTCTAGATGGCCTGAACATGACCTTCCCCAAAGGGAAGGTCATTGCTGTTATGGGTATCTCCGGCTCAGGAAAGACGACGATTCTCAGACTGCTGGGGGGGGTGATTACCCCGCAGAAAGGAGAGGTATTGTTTGATGGCGAGCGTGTCCAGTCAGAAAATACGGACGTGCTTTATCGTCAGCGTCGCCATATGGGCATGCTGTTCCAGCATGGAGCCCTGTTTACGGACCTTTCCGTTTTCGATAATGTCGCGTTCCCGCTGCGTGAACAGACCGATCTGCCAGAAGAACTCATCCACGATCTTGTGCTGATGAAGCTGGATGCTGTCGGTCTGCGTAATGCGGCATGGTTGATGCCATCGGAAATTTCCGGAGGGATGGCAAGGCGTGTTGCGCTGGCGCGTACCATTGCGTTGGATCCTCAGCTGATCCTTTACGACGAACCATTTACGGGCCTTGATCCGATTTCCATGGGCGTGACTGCTAATCTGATCCGTCGTCTGAATGTGGCGCTGCAGTCCACATCAGTTTTGGTTTCCCATGATGTGCCGGAAACTTTTGCAATTGCTGATTATGTCTATTTTCTGGTGAATGGCGAGATTCTTGCACATGGAACGCCTGATGAGCTGCGGGAATCCACGGATCCATATGTCCATCAATTCGTCCACGCACAGATGGATGGTCCTGTTGCATTCCATTATCCTGGCCGCTCGATTGCGGAAGATCTTGACCTGGAGAGAGCCTCATGAATGCATTGAGTGAACTGGGTTACAGAACCCGACAGGTCATTGCGGATATCGGTTACGCCACCAGACTGTTCCTGGCTGTTGTGCGGGCTTTCTTCCGTGTGCTGGCAAGACCGCGTCTCATCATCGACCAGATTTTCTTCATTGGGAACAAATCCTTCATCATCATCTGTGTCTCAGGGCTGTTCGTTGGTTTCGTGCTGGGTCTGCAGGGGTACTATGTGCTTGTCAGGTATGGGTCTGAGCAGGCGTTGGGGATTCTCGTTGCACTGGCGTTGACCCGAGAGCTGGGGCCTGTTGTCACCGCATTGCTGTTTGCCGGCCGTGCCGGTACTTCACTGACGGCTGAAATCGGGCTGATGAAGGCGGGTGAACAGCTGACCGCGATGGAAATGATGGCGGTCAATCCTGTAAGACGGATTCTTGCACCCCGCTTCTGGGCTGGGGTGATTTCCATGCCAATCCTTTCCATCCTCTTCAACACCGCCGGGATCATCGGTGGTTATATTGTCGGGGTCTGTCTGATTGGGGTGGATGACGGGGCTTTCTGGGCGCAGATGCAGGCAGGTGTCGATATCTTCAGTGATATCGGCAACGGTATCGTCAAGAGCGTGGTTTTTGGTTTTGCGGTGACTTTCATGGCGCTGTATCAGGGGTATGAAGCGAGACCGACACCAGAAGGTGTGTCCGGTGCGACGACCCGTACGGTTGTGCTGTCATCGCTGTTGGTTCTGTGGCTGGATTTCATCATGACAGCCTTGATGTTTAATTGAATTTTCAGATATGCAACAACTTCCCCTATAATGGAAGATGGAATTATCTGAAGCTGAAGCAAAGATAAGAGGTATAACGTATGCAACGTAAATCATTTGACATCTGGGTCGGACTTTTCGTCCTGCTGGGTGCTGTTGCACTCCTGTTCCTTGCCCTCAAGGCTGGCAACATGAGTTCCTTTTCGTTCGAGAAGACCTATTCGGTCACTGCTAAATTCGGCAATATCGGTGGTTTGAAGGCCCGTGCGCCGGTCAAGAGTGCAGGTGTTGTGGTCGGCCGAGTCTCAGACATCGCTTTCGATAACAAGGACTATCATGCTGTCGTGACCCTCGAACTGGAACAGCGTTATGCATTTCCAAAAGATTCGACCAGCGCCAAGATCCTGACTTCTGGTCTGTTGGGTGAACAGTACGTCGGTCTCGAAGTTGAACCAGGTGATCCAACTGTTGAACATCCAAATCTGGCAGAAGGCGATGCTGTCGCCCGCTCGGATGATGCAATGGTTCTGGAGAAACTGATCGATGCCCTTGTCGCATCGAAAGCATCTGAATAAAAGGGGACTTCTATGAAACGCCTTTCCAAAACCTTACTTGCTGTCGCTGCCGCAACGACTCTTGTGGCAGGTCAGGCTATGGCAGAGCCACAAAAAGATACCTTTGAAGGCTACAACCGTGCCATGTTCTCTTTCAACGAAGGGTTTGATGACTATGTCTTCAAACCTGTTGCCAAGGGATATACAAAGGTTGTTCCTGAGCCTGCACGCGATGGGGTCACCAACTTCTTCGGCAATATCCGTGATGTCTGGTATGCGGCGAACCATTTCATGCAGGGCAACGGCGAACGGGGTGTCAAGGATCTTGCCCGTGTCACCGCAAACACCATTTTCGGTATCGGTGGCCTGATTGACGTGGGTACCCGGATGGGCATCGAAAAGGAAAAGGCTGATTTCGGTCAGACACTGGGTATCTGGGGGGTAGGTTCCGGTCCTTATGTGGTCCTGCCAATCCTGGGTGATTCCACTGTCCGTGATACCATCGCGTTGCCAGCAGAATGGTACGGTGATCCATGGTCTTATGTCCGTAAGATCCGTGTCCGTAACATCGGTGTCGTCCTGCGTGCGGTGAACTACCGTGCAAACCTGCTCGATGCCTCCGACTTCGTGGATGAAGTCGCGCTCGATAAATACGAATTCAGACGGGATGCCTATCTCCAGCGCCGTCAGGCGATGATTGAGGGCAAATCCTCTGCGGCTTGGGAAACCCAGGTCAATGATCCATTCATCAACCCAGCGGGTGAAACCGGTAAGGCTGCTCCTTCTGCAGCGCCGGCTGGCCCAGAGGTTCCACAGGCGGCACCTGCAGTTGATGCGCCTGCGAAAGCTGACGTATCCGCTCTAGCAGAACAGTCAAAGTAACTGCATTGTCATTTGAAGGATAAGATAAGAAATGAAAAGCGTAAAACAATGGTTCGTAGCCTTGATGGCACTGTTCCTGATTGGCTTCGCCTCCGTGGCGCAGGCTTCCTCCCCAGATGGAGTTGTCAATTCAATTAAACAGCGTGTCCTGTCTGCTGCCAAATCTTCACCAAACGGCCTGTCTGCCGGTCAGATCAATTCCCTGGTCCGCGGTGCTATCGCGCCACACGTTGATTTCCGTGCGGCAGCTTCTGTTGCCTGTGGCCAGTACTGGTATCAGGCAACCGATGCCCAGAAGAACCGTATCACCAACGAATTCAAGCAGCTCCTGATCCGTTCCTACTCCAAGGCACTGGGTAAAGTCAGCAGCAGTACCACCATGGATGTTTATGGTGCAACCTACAATTCCAATGGTACCGTTACTGTTCCAGCCCGTATCGTCAATAGAGGTTCTGCAACTTCCCTGCTGTTCGGTCTGACACAGAATTCCGGTTCCTGGAAGATTTTCGATGTGAACTTTGCGAACATGTGGCTGATTTCCTCTTCCTTCAAGACCCAGTTCACCAGCATCATCCAGAAGAACGGTATCAATGGTCTGATTGCCAATCTGGCTAAGAAGAACGGTCACTGATTGGATGGAAACAGCATGACTTTTGCTGTAAAAGATCTTAATTTTGCCAATGCCAAAGCCCTTCTTCAGGAAGGGCTTGGTGCTGTTGCAGGTGGTGAACAGGAATACGACCTTAGTGCTTTATCGCAGGTGGACTCCGCCAGTGTTGCTGTGATGGTTGCCTGGCAGCGTGCCGCAATCAAGTCGGGGAAAACCATCCGATTCCTGAATGCGCCCCCGAATCTTGTCAGTCTCGCCAAACTATATGGTGTGACAGAACTGTTGAATCTGACTGAACAGCAGACCCTATCCTGAATGCCGCCGCTTAGGTGGCTTTTCTGGTTTTTATCCCGTCAGAAAATAGCTCATGAACGCCATCGAAATCTCCCATATCCATAAGCGTTACCGAACATTACAGGCGCTCGATGATGTTTCCATCCATGTGGAACAGGGGGAGTTTTTTGGGTTGCTGGGACCGAATGGAGCAGGGAAAACCACGCTGATCTCAATCATGGCAGGGCTTGCCCGTGCTGACTCCGGCGAGGTCCGCATCATGGGACATGATGTGGTTGCAGATTATCGGGAAGCCAGACGCAATCTGGGTGTTGTGCCTCAGGAGATTGTTTTCGATCCCTTCTTTTCCGTCCAGGAGATGCTGCGCATCCAGTCAGGTTATTTCGGTCTGAAGAACAATGATGACTGGATTGATGAGATTATGGCGAATCTTGATCTGACCGATAAGGCGGATACCAATATGCGTGCGTTGTCCGGCGGGATGAAGCGCCGTGTACTTGTTGCCCAGGCGTTGGTCCATAAGCCGCCTGTCATCGTGCTGGATGAACCGACTGCCGGTGTGGATGTGGAGCTTCGCCAGAGTCTCTGGCAGTTCATCGGCAGACTCAACCGTGATGGTCATACAGTTGTCCTGACAACCCATTACCTTGAAGAAGCGCAGACGTGGTGCAACCGTATCGCCATGCTCAAGGGAGGCCGGGTCGTCGCGATGGATTCCACTGATGCACTGATCCATCAGGCGTCTGAACCACAGCTGATGCTTCAGATTGAAGGCAATCTGCCGGACAGTCTCAGACCGCTTGTCCTGCATGGCAATGTGGCGGGCAATACGGGAACCTGGGTACTCAGGCTCAATCAGCCAGCCGACATTGAGCGGATTCTGGCAGAACTCCGGCTGAATCAGGTGACGGTCAATGACCTTCAGGTTCAGGAGCCCGATCTTGAGGATGTCTTCCTGCAGATCATGGATTCAAGGAAAAACTGACATGGGCACGGTGACTTTCCAGACGCTCTTCAAAAAAGAAATCCGTCGGTTTATCAAGGTTTCCACGCAGACCATTACTGCGCCTGTCCTGACATCCCTGCTTTATATGCTCATTTTCGGACATGCCCTGGATGATTATGTGCAGGTCTATCCGGGTGTCGCCTATACCGCTTTCCTTGTTCCTGGGCTGGTTATGATGTCCCTGCTCCAGAACGCTTTCGCCAATTCGTCTTCATCCCTGATCCAGTCGAAGATGAATGGCAGTATTGTTTTCATGCTGCTGTCCCCTGCATCACATACCCAGATTTTCTTTGCCTATATGCTCGCATCTATTGTGCGGGGTGTGATGGTCGGGGCAGGCATCTTTGTCATCACCGCTTTTTTTGTCACGCTGTCCATGTATTCGTTGCCTTGGATTCTTTTCTTCGGCTTTATCGGTGCAGGGCTGCTGGGTACGATGGGAATCATCGCAGGCATTTGGGCGGAAAGGTATGAACATCTTTCCACTTTCCAGAATTTCCTGATTACGCCTGCGACTTTTCTGTCCGGGGTGTTTTATTCCATCCATTCACTACCCCCATTCTGGCAACATGTGTCAGAATTCAATCCGTTCTTTTATCTTGTAGATGGCTTCAGATATGGCTTTTTTGGCCATTCAGATGTCAATCCGTGGACAAGTTTGATGATAGTCAGCATATTTTTTTGCTTTTTTGCAGTATTCACCTTACATTTACTGCGAAATGGTTATAAATTGCGTTTTTGACCTTTTTCGGTGCATTCACTAATCGAAATATATTAAATGGACAAGTTGATTATTCATGGCGGAAAACGCCTCAATGGTGTTATTCCTATTTCTGGTGCGAAAAATGCGGCATTGCCAATCCTGTGCACAGGGCTTTTGACAGAAGAAGATGTTGTATTGACCAATGTTCCCCATCTTAAGGATGTCCAGACAATGCTGGACCTGTTGAAGCAGATGGGAGTCTCCATCAGGAAAGAAGGCGATAAGCTCATTCTGAACGGCAAGAATGTCAACCGGTTCGATGCACCGTATGAACTGGTCAAGACCATGCGTGCGGCGATTCTTGTACTCTGTCCATTGGTTGCCCGTTTCGGGGAGGCCCGTGTTTCCCTGCCAGGTGGCTGCGCCATCGGCTCCCGCCCAGTTGAGCAGCACATCAAGGGACTGCGTGCCTTGGGAGCAGAAGTCGAGGTCAAGGCTGGTTATATCTATGCGAAGGCAAATAAACTGCAGGGAACCCGCATTGTCACCGATATGATTACCGTCACCGGGACTGAAAACCTGCTGATGGCGGCAGTGCTTGCAGAAGGTCAGACGGTCATCAAGAACGCGGCACGTGAGCCGGAAGTCACCGACCTTGCCAACCTGCTGATCAAGATGGGTGCCAAGATTGAGGGTATCGGTACAGACCGACTGATCATACAGGGGGGTGAAAAACTGCACGGTGCGACCCATCATGTCATTCCAGACCGTATCGAGACCGCAACATTCCTCTGTGCTGTTGTGGCAACGGGGGGGGATGTGACATTGACCAATACCCGTGATGATATCCTTGATGTCGCATTGCAGAAAATCCGTGAAATGGGCGCTGTCCTCACCTGTAACGGTGATTCCATCCGTATCCAGATGGAAGGACGTCCAAAAGGTGTGAATTTCCGCACCACTGAATATCCTGGTTTCCCAACTGACATGCAGGCGCAGTTCATGGCCGTCAACTGTCTGGCGGGTGAAGCTTCCCATGTCATCGAAACCATTTTTGAAAACCGGTTCATGCACGTTCAGGAATTGAACCGCCTAGGCGCAAGGATCAAGACCGAAGGCAACACTGCTTTCATTTCCGGTGTTGATAAACTTGTCGGTGCCCCTGTCATGGCAACCGACCTGCGCGCATCCGCATCCCTTGTCATCGCTGGGCTGGCGGCAAACGGCGAAACCGAAGTGAACCGCATTTACCATCTCGACCGTGGTTATGATCAGATGGAAGTGAAATTGGCTGCCGTTGGCGCTGATATCAGAAGAGTCCAAGAATAATGAGTGAAGAAGTAGAAGTTAAACAGGAAGACAGCAATCAGCAGGAACTCGTCCTCGCGCTCTCCAAGGGCCGTATCTTCGAGGAAACCATTCCCCTGCTGAAAGCGGCAGGTATCGAAGTCCTGGAAGATCCAGAAACCTCAAGAAAACTGATCCTGCCAACCAACAAACCAAAGGTCCGTGTCATTATCGTCCGTGCGACCGATGTGCCAACCTACGTCCAGTATGGGGCAGCAGACTTCGGCGTTGCCGGCAAGGATGTCCTGCAGGAAAGCGGCGCAACCGGTCTCTACCAGCCGATTGACCTGCAGATTGCCCGTTGCCATCTGGCTGTCGCCGTCAGGAACGGTTTTGACTATGAAGCGGCGGTCCGCCGCGGCGCACGTCTGCGTGTTGCCAGTAAATATGTTCATGCAGCACGTGAGCACTTTGCGAAAAAAGGCCTGCATGTCGACATCATCAAACTCTATGGCTCCATGGAACTGGCGCCGCTCGTTGGTCTGTCAGATGTCATCGTTGACCTTGTCAGCACCGGCAACACCCTGAAAGCCAACAATCTGGTCGAAGTGGAATGTATTCAGGAAATCACTTCACGCCTCGTCGTCAACCAGGCGTCCCTGAAGCTGAAACGTAAGGAAATGCAGCCGATTCTCGATGCATTCAAGCTTGCTTCGGTCCAAATGGAAGATAAAGATAAATAAGATAACTGAAAGAGGGGAGATATATGACTGTCAGACTCCGTAGACTGAGCACCGCTCAGCCCGATTTCAGAGCCAGCCTTGCCAATGTACTGGCTTTTGAGAAGACAACCGATGAATCCATCAACGCTATTGTTGCCAACATCCTCGAAGATGTCCGCACCAATGGTGATAAGGCCGTTATTGAATACTCCAACCGTTTTGACAGACTGAATATTTCTGATGCCAAAGCGCTGGAAATCCCAATGGCGGACTGCGAAAAGGCACTGGCATCCCTGACACCGGAACGCCGCAGTGCACTGCAGACGGCTGCAGACCGTATCCGCAAATATCACGAATACCAGAAAGCCTCTATCGGCACCGAAGGTTTTTCCTTTACTGATGAAGTGGGCAATCAGCTGGGGCAGAAAGTGACTCCGCTCGACAGCGTCGGCCTCTATGTGCCTGGTGGTAAGGCTGCTTACCCATCCTCCGTGTTGATGAATGCGATTCCAGCACAGGTCGCGGGCGTCAAGGAAATTGTCATGGTTGTGCCAACTCCAGACGGCGCACGCAATGAACTCGTTCTGGCAGCGGCTGCCATTTCCGGAGTGACCCGTGTATTCACCGTGGGGGGCGCACAGGCGATTGCCGCACTCGCATACGGCACCGAAACCATTCCTGCAGTCGACAAGATTGTCGGTCCAGGCAATGCATTCGTTGCAGAGGCAAAACGCCGTGTATTCGGTACCTGCGGTATTGACATGATTGCCGGTCCCTCTGAAATTCTTGTCATCTGCGACGGTACTACCGAACCAGACTGGATTGCGATGGATCTGTTCTCTCAGGCTGAACACGATGAACTCGCACAGTCCATCCTGATCTGCCCAGACGAATCCTATCTGGACAAGGTTGAGGCAAGCATCAACAAACTGTTGCCAGACCGTCTGCGTAAGGACATCATTACCAAGTCCCTCACCAATCGTGGTGCGATGGTGCTGGTGAAGGATATGGAAGAAGCCTGCGCGATTGCCAATCAGATTGCTCCAGAACATCTGGAAATCTCTGCAGAAAACCCACAGAAATGGGGCGAACTCTGCCGTCATGTCGGTTCCATCTTCCTTGGCCGCTATACCTGCGAATCGCTAGGGGACTACTGTGCAGGCGCAAATCATGTCCTGCCAACTTCCCGTACCGCGCGTTTCTCTTCTCCACTGGGCGTCTATGACTTCCAGAAACGCTCCGCCCTTATCTGGGCAAGCGCAGAAGGCTCTCAGGTACTGGGCAACATCGCCGTTGAACTTGCGACCGGTGAAGGGCTTGAAGCACACGCAGGCAGTGCGGCATTCCGTCTGAAGAAATAAGAGGTCTTGATGGAATCCCTGATTGAGAAAGTTATCCGTCCAGACGTCCGTGCGATGTCAGCTTATTCTGTCCAGCACGCAGAAGGTTACGTCAAACTCGACGCCATGGAGAATCCCTATCCCCTGCCTGACAACCTCAAGGCAGAACTGGCACAGCGGCTTTCCCAGATTGCGCTGAACCGCTATCCAATCCCGCTGTACACCAATCTCAAGGCAAAGATCTGCCAGGAGATGGGTATCCCTGAAGGCTATGATGTCCTGCTGGGCAATGGCTCCGATGAACTCATCGCGATTGTCACCATGGCATGCGCCAACAAGGAAAAACACGCGAAAATGCTGGTGCCGATGCCAAGCTTCGTCATGTATGGATTCAATGCCGGGCTTACTGGCATGGATTTCATCGGCGTTGATCTCAAGGATGACCTGACACTGGATGTCGATGCGATGCTGGCTGCGATTGAAGTACATCAGCCAACGCTGGTTTATCTGGCTATGCCACACAACCCAACCGGCAAGCTCTTTGATGAAGCTGATGTCCTGCGTATCCTGGATGCGATGAAAGGCAAGGGTATCGTTGTCAGCGATGAAGCCTATCAGCCATTCACCGACTTCACGATGATGAAGCAGCTCAAGGCCTATCCAAACCTTGTGGTGATGCGTACCGTCTCCAAGCTCGGTCTGGCAGGTATCCGTCTTGGCTACATGACTGCCTGTAAGGAACTGCTGGTTGAGTTTGACAAGGTCCGTCTGCCGTACAACGTCAATGTCCTGACTGAGGCGGCCGCTGAACTGGCCATGGACAACATAGAGGTTTTCAACGCACAGGCACAGGCCATCCGTAAAGAACGTGGGCGTCTTGCCGCTGAACTGGCTGCCCTGCCGGGTGTTGAGGTCGTGCCGTCACAGGCCAATATCCAGCTGATCCGCGTGAAAAATGCTGATGCCGTCTTTGGCGGACTTGTCGCATGTAAAATATTGATTAAAAATGTCAGTAAGCAGCATCGGCTGCTGAAAGACTGCCTGCGAATCACTGTCAGCACACCGGAAGAAAACAACCTCTTCCTGGACGCCTTCAAGGCTTGTCTGGCACAACAGTAAACGGATAGACGCCTATGACCCGAACCGCTGAAATCGTCCGAAACACAAACGAAACCAAAATCCGGGTTGCCATCGACCTTGATGGCACCGGCAGGAACGAACTTGCATCTGGCATCCCATTTCTGGATCATATGCTTGACCAGATTGCCCGCCACGGACTGGTGGATCTCACGGTTCAGGCAAAAGGTGACCTTGAGATTGATGGTCATCACACAGTGGAGGACATCGGCATCACGCTGGGTCAGGCGCTTGCAAAAGCGATTGGTGACAAGAAAGGCATCCGCCGTTATGGGCATGCTTATGTGCCACTCGATGAAGCCCTGTCCCGTGTTGTCATTGATTTCTCGGGGCGTCCTTACCTTGAGTTTCACGCGGAATTCGCCCGTCAGATGACCGGTCAGTTCGATCTTGATCTTGTCCGTGAATTCTTTCAGGGGCTCGTCAACCATGCAGGCATCTCCCTGCACATTGACAACCTTCGTGGACTCAATGCCCATCACCAGTGTGAAACCATCTTCAAGGCATTTGGACGTGCACTGCGTATGGCGGCAGAACCTGATCTACGGGCGGCAGGCGTGATTCCATCAACCAAAGGGACTCTGTAGTCCATACCGTTAGATAAGTTGTATTGTATGAAAAAGATTGTTGTCGTCGATTATGGTATGGGTAACCTCCGTTCGGTCGCGCAGGCGTTCCGGGCGGTTGCGGCGCCTGATGACGATGTCCGGATTTCTGGAACCCACGCTGATATCGACAGTGCGGACCGCATTGTCCTGCCAGGGCAGGGGGCGATTCCTGACTGCATGGCATCTCTCGAGAAATCCGGTCTCAAGGATGCGCTGATGAAAGCCGTGGAACAGAAACCGATTTTCGGTGTCTGTGTTGGCGAACAGATGCTCTTTGACTGGAGTGAGGAAGGTGATACGCCGGGACTGGGCCTCATCCCTGGCAAGGTTGTCCGCTTCCAGCTTGATGGACAGGTCCAGCAGGACGGTTCCCGTTACAAGGTGCCACAGATGGGCTGGAATCAGGTCAAGCAGCATGGTGACCATCCTCTGTGGCAGGGTATCAAGGACAACAGTTACTTTTACTTCGTGCACAGTTTCTATGCCGTGCCTGCGGACGAAGGCCATATCGCAGCGACAACGGAATATGGCGCGCCATTCTGCAGCGCTGTGGCAAAAGACAATATCTTTGCGACCCAGTTTCATCCGGAAAAGAGTGCTTCGGTCGGACTGCAGCTTTACAGGAACTTCCTTCACTGGAATCCTTGATTGAACAATTCGATAAACAGAAACAGATAAGGTTAACAATATGCTTCTTATTCCAGCTGTCGACATGAAAGATGGTGCCTGTGTCCGCCTCAAGCAGGGTGATATGGATCAGGCAACCGTATTCTCGAATGAACCAGCCGAAATGGCGCTTCATTGGCTCAATCAGGGAGGGCGCCGTCTGCACCTTGTTGACCTTAACGGTGCATTTGCCGGTAAACCTGTTAACGAACAGCCGATCAGAAGCATCATCAAGACGGTCCAGCAGTTTGCCAAGGACAAAGGTATCGATATTCCGATTGAACTCGGTGGTGGTATCCGTGACCTGCATACCATCGAGCACTATCTCATCAACGGTATCCAGTACGTCATCATCGGTACGGTAGCCGTCAAGAACCCAGCCTTCCTGAAAGAAGCCTGCAGCCTTTTCCCTGGGCGGATTCTTGTCAGTCTGGATGCAAAAGGGGGCGATGTGGCGATTGATGGCTGGAGCAAGCTTACCGGTATCAATGTCATCGACCAGGCGAAACAGTATGAAGACTTCGGCGTCAACAGTATCATCTACACCGACATCGGCCGTGACGGTATGGGTGCAGGGATCAACATCGATGCAACTGTGAAACTGGCACAGGCTGTCAGCATGCCGATTTTCGCATCTGGCGGTCTCCATAATCTTGATGATGTTCGCGCATTGTGTGCGGTGGAAGATCAGGGCGTGGCAGGCGTCATCTGTGGCCGTGCAATCTACACCGGTACCCTCGATCTCAAGGAAGGTCAGGAACTGGCAGACAGCCTCAGCGCCAAGAAATAAGGCAAAGCGAACAGAAAGAATAACTAGCAATGCTGACCAAACGTATTATCCCTTGCCTTGACGTCACTGCAGGACGGGTCGTCAAGGGTGTCAACTTTGTTGAACTCAGAGACGCAGGCGATCCTGTTGAGATTGCCCGCCGTTACAATGATCAGGGTGCCGATGAAATCACTTTTCTCGACATCACAGCGTCCAGCGACAAACGCGACATCATCCTGCATATCATCGAGGATGTCTCCTCTCAGGTATTTATTCCGCTCACCGTTGGCGGGGGTGTCCGTACTGTGGAAGATGTCCGCCGGCTGCTCAACGCAGGCGCAGACAAGGTCAGTATCAATACTTCGGCAGTCACCAATCCACAGCTGGTGGCGGATGCCTCCTCCCGTTATGGTTCCCAGTGCATTGTTGTTGCCATCGATGCCAAGCAGACCGGTCCAGACCGTTGGGAGGTTTTCACCCATGGTGGACGCAATGCAACGGGGCTCGAAGCCATCTCGTGGGCAAAGAAAATGGAATCCCTTGGAGCAGGCGAGATTCTGCTTACCAGTATGGACCGTGATGGGACCAAGAACGGGTTTGATCTTGAACTGACCCGTCGGATTTCTGATTCCGTCAATGTTCCTGTCATCGCCTCTGGTGGTGTGGGCAACCTGCAGCATATGGCAGACGGTGTCCTTGAAGGGCATGCCGACGCAGTGCTTGCG
>CAVJQJ010000011.1:0-4271 GCA_963651715.1 Anaerovoracaceae bacterium | reverse complement strand
ACGCTGATGGATGCAACCTGGTCACCATTAGGCGTGTAGCGGACTTCCGGATCGTTGCCCAGGTTGCCGACGATAATGACCTTGTTGATAGATGCCATGAAGTTCTCCTGCTCGGGAAATCAATAAAATTCGTTTATGTGGATTATGCCAATATCAGCATTATAAGCCACGGCCAGCCTTGGATGTCGTTGTTTTTGCAAGGCCCAGATTACTGTATATATTACCATGCCATTGTCTGACGGGACAAGGGCGTACCCGGTCATGGTAGCGGTTTTGACAGGCTGTGGCGCGGACAACAAATTTGTGGTTGACCGTCTACCTCTCCCTGTCCCTGTTAGGGGGAAAAGCATCAATCTTCACAATCAGTTATCATATTAGATTGCCCTGTTGATGATGTGATGAACAGGGTCTGTCGATTTTAGGAATGATGTGATGCTGGATACTGAAGAGAAGATTGTGGTGCAGGGTGCACGGACGCACAATCTGAAGAATATCAATCTGGAAATGCCCCGCAACAAGCTGATTGTAATCACGGGTCTGTCGGGGTCGGGGAAGTCCTCGCTGGCGTTTGACACGCTGTATGCGGAGGGACAGCGCCGCTATGTGGAGTCGCTGTCTTCCTATGCGCGCCAGTTCCTGCAGTTGATGGAGAAGCCAGATGTGGATGAGATTTCCGGGCTGTCTCCAGCGATTGCGATTGACCAGAAATCGACTTCGCATAATCCCCGTTCAACGATCGGCACGGTAACGGAGATTTACGATTATCTGCGTCTGCTGTTCGCCCGTGTGGGCACTCCACACTGTCCTGACCATCCTGAACATGCGCTGGCTGCCCAGTCGGTCTCGCAGATGGTGGATGCGACGCTGGCGCTGCCTGAGGGCACAAGGCTGATGATCCTGGCGCCGGTGGTGTCTTCCCGCAAGGGGGAGTATGTGGATCTGTTCGACCAGATGCAAGCGCAGGGGTTCATCCGTTTCCGTGTGCAGAGCGGGACAGGACCAGCAGCTGTCTATACGGCGGATGACCTGCCAACCCTGAAGAAGAACGAGAAGCATTCGATTGATGTGGTGGTTGACCGTATCCGGATGAATCCGGACAGCCGTCAGCGTCTGGCGGAGAGTTTCGAAACGGCACTGCGGATTTCGGACGGCAAGGTGCTGACGATGAATATGGATACGGAGGAAACGCAGGTTTTCTCGAACCGTTTTGCGTGTCCTGAATGTGGCTGGTCGCTGACGGAGCTGGAACCCCGCCTGTTCTCTTTCAACAGTCCAACGGGGGCTTGTCCTGACTGTGACGGGATCGGTCATATCGAGTTTTTCGATCCGAAACGGATTGTGCAGCATCCCGACATTTCACTAGCGGCAGGTGCGCTGAAAGGATGGGACAAGCGGAATCCCCTGCTCTACCAGATGCTGCAGTCGATTGCGACGCATTATGGCTTTGACATCAACACGCCTTACCGTGACCTGCCTGAGGAGGTGAAGCATGTGGTGATGTTCGGATCCGGCAAGGAAAAGATCCCGTTTGTGACCATCAACCGCAATGGGATGCCATGGGTGCGTGAGCATCCGTTTGAAGGGGTACTGAACAATCTGCAGCGTCGGTTCCGGGAATCGGAGTCGATGGCGGTGAAGGATGATCTGGCAAAGCTGATCAGTGAACGGCCTTGTCCAACGTGTGGCGGCGCAAGGCTGCGCCGGGAAGCGCTGTCGGTGCGGATCGGCGATGGGGACCAGAAACGGTCAATCCATGAAGTGACCCGGATGTCACTGGGCGATGCGTTGCATTATTTCGAATCGCTGGAGCTGAGCGGTGCGAAGAAGACGATTGCAACACGGATCCTGAACGAGGTGTCTTCACGCCTGCGCTTCCTGAACAATGTGGGGCTGGATTATCTGTCGCTGGAACGGAGTGCGGAAACGCTGTCCGGCGGGGAATCTCAGCGTATCCGGCTGGCTTCGCAGATCGGCAGTGGGCTGACGGGTGTGATGTATGTACTGGATGAACCGTCTATCGGGCTGCATCAGCGTGACAATGACCGTCTGATCGCAACGCTGAAGCATCTGCGGGATATCAGTAATACGGTGATTGTGGTCGAGCATGATAAGGATGCGATCCGTGCGGCGGATTTCATTGTGGATATGGGACCGGGTGCGGGTGAGCATGGCGGCACGGTGGTGGCGCTGGGCAGTCCGGATGAGATCCTGCAGTGCAGGGAATCACTGACGGCGCAGTATCTGAATGGCACGAAAGCGATTGAGGTGCCTGCGAAACGGACACCGATGGATCCTGAACGCCAGCTGGTGGTGAAAGGCGCATCAGGCAACAATCTGAAGGATGTGACGATGTCGCTCCCTGTGGGGCTGCTGACGTGTGTGACGGGTGTCTCAGGTTCCGGTAAGTCCACGCTGGTGAACGATACGCTGTATACGGCAGTCGCACGGGAAATCAATGGTTCTCAGGCGGAACCAGCACCTTATGAGGCGATTGAGGGGATCGAGCAGTTCGACAAGGTGATTGCGGTGAACCAGGCGCCGATCGGTCGGACGCCACGGTCGAATCCGGCGACTTACACGGGGCTGTTCACGCCAATCCGTGAGCTGTTTGCGAATGTACCAAAGTCGCGTGAACGCGGGTATTCCGCAGGTCGTTTCTCGTTCAATGTGAAGGGGGGACGCTGTGAGTCGTGTCAGGGTGACGGTGTACTGAAGGTGTCGATGCATTTCCTGCCGGATATGTATGTGCCCTGCGATGTATGCCACAGCCAGCGCTACAACCGTGAGACGCTGGAGATCACGTACCGCGACAAGAACATCTCGGATGTGCTGAATATGACGGTTGAGGAGGCTTATGACTTCTTCAATGCGGTGCCGACGATTGAACGCCGTCTGAAGACGCTGCTGGATGTCGGGCTGGGGTATATCAAGCTGGGGCAGAGTGCGACGACGCTGTCGGGCGGTGAGGCACAGCGTGTGAAGCTGTCACTGGAGCTGTCGAAACGGGATACGGGCCGTACGCTGTACATTCTGGATGAACCGACGACAGGGCTGCATTTCCAGGATATCGATATGCTGCTGAAAGTGATCCACCGTCTGAGAGACCAAGGCAATACGGTGGTGGTGATCGAGCATAATCTGGATGTGATCAAGACGGCGGACTGGATCATCGACCTGGGACCTGAAGGGGGTGCCGGCGGTGGTCAGATCATTGCGACCGGCACACCGGAAGAGGTCTCGAAGAATCCGGTCAGCATCACCGGGAAGTATCTGGGCGCGATGCTGAAACCCCGCAGACGGGTGGTCAAAGCAACTGCTGCGGATACCGGGAACGGTACTGGATCCAAGCCTGCGCCACGTCGACGGAAGTCATCCACTGCAAAATAATCCCTGAAGACGCGGATACGGGCGGGAAACCCTTGCCTGTACCCACGTTTTTTCGCAACAGTTGCCCATGAAATTTTTTAGCAACAATTCTGCGGAAAAATTTAACCATCAGTCATACCGTTTGACAAACTTTCGTAAAAGCTGAATACCTTCTTCGTTTTTCAATTAAACCGAAGCCAGTTTACCGGCTTTTTCAATAAAAAATTGAAGTACTACTTCTAATATCTCAGAAATAGGCCGATTTTTTCACATTTAATCAAATATTTAGAAGTTTTCGTTCAATTGTTTGCCTTTATATGTAGGCGTAAGGTTCACACATACCTTCTAACCCACAACGAAAGAGACAAACATGTTGAAAAGATTCTTTTTACCGATCGCCGTCTATTTCTGGATGATCGGTATCTACACAGCATTTTCCAGCGCAGCCTACACCCGCTTTGAAGCTGGCATGGCAGCAGTTTTCCCTCCATATACCGTGATGGTCGGTATCTGTGAAGCAGGTGAAACCATGCTGGACGCAGCCAGCTACAATGCATCCGCGCCTTCCCGCAATGTCGTAACCCTGGCAAAACGCGGCGTCTATCCGATGTAATGAAGGTCAGCTTGACTTTTCCTGAACGATTCGCTAGGCACCAAGGGAGAACACAGACTGCACCCTGACAGAATTCCAAAGTCAAAGCGTCTGTCCTGATGAAGGGGAACAGGATGGACGCAGCCTCCCTCCCCGGAGGTCTCCGCATAGGGAACCTTACCACTTCCCGCATCCCCCTTAATATCTTTGTTTAGTTAGTTGTTGATCTTGAAAACCCCGCCCCTTCTGGCGGGTTTTCTTTTTGTCATAAGAAACCCCCCAGCTAAGCTGGGGGTTCCAAAAAGCTTACAGC
>CAVJQJ010000010.1:0-5655 GCA_963651715.1 Anaerovoracaceae bacterium | reverse complement strand
GTGATAAGTGATGAAAGGCTTTGCAGAAGCACCACCAGGAATAGGGTGCAGCATAGGGGTTTCAACTTCCATGAAACCATTGTCACCCATAAAGCGGCGGATAGACGCAATCGTAGTCGTACGTGCCTTGAAAGTCTTACGGGTGGACTCATTCATAATCAGGTCAACATAACGCTGACGGTAGCGGATTTCCTGATCAGACAGTCCATGGAATTTATCACCCAGAGGACGCAGGGACTTGGTGATCAGACGGATAGCAGAAACACGGATTGTCAGTTCTCCGGTCTTGGTCTTGAACAGCTCACCTTCTGCCCCCAGAATATCGCCGATATCCCAACGTTTGAAAACATCGTGTGTTTCTTTACCGATGTTATTGTTGGACAGGAACAGCTGGATCTTGCCGGTAGCCTGAGGACCAGACGCATCCAGAAGGGTCGCAAAAGAAGCCTTGCCCATCACGCGTTTCAGCATCATGCGGCCAGCTACAACAACCTTCACAGGATTGGCTTCAAGCGCTTCGTTGTCCAGTTCATCATACTGTCCATGCAGATTATAAGCTTTATGGGTAGGGCGGAAATCATTTGGATAAGCAACACCAGCTTCACGCAGTGCGTTCAGCTTGGCACGGCGTTCCGCAATAATTGAATTCTCATCCTGAGCCAGCGCATCAGGGATATTCTTTTCGTTTTGATTAGACATAATTCAATAAAAATCGGTACAGTATTCAATAGGTTAGATCAGAATTACACACGCTGTTTCAGCGATTCCGTGATAAATGCATCCAGATCGCCATCCAGCACAGCTTTCGTGTTACCTGTTTCATAATTCGTACGCAGATCCTTGATGCGGGAATTGTCCAGCACATAAGACCGGATCTGATGGCCCCAGCCAATATCAGACTTGGATTCTTCCAGTTTCTGCTGTTCACTCATGCGTTTACGCAGTTCCAGTTCAAACAGACGTGACTTCAGCATTTCCCAGGCATCCGCACGGTTACGGTGCTGGCTTCGGTCATTCTGACACTGCACCACAATGCCGGTTGGGATATGCGTCAGACGCACAGCAGAGTCGGTCTTGTTGATATGCTGACCGCCCGCGCCGGATGCACGGTAAGTATCCACACGGACATCAGCAGGGTTGATCTCAATATCGATTGAATCATCGACCTCAGGATAGACAAACAGACTGCTGAAAGAAGTATGACGGCCGTTGGCAGAATCAAAAGGAGACTTACGGACCAGACGGTGAACCCCGGTTTCCGTTCTCAGATAACCGTAGGCATAATCGCCTTCAACTTTGATCGTTGCCGTCTTGATGCCGGCGACGTCACCTTCGGACAGTTCAACCAGAGTTGCCTTGAACCCCTTGCGTTCACAATAGCGCAGATACTGACGCAACAGCATCGATGCCCAGTCCTGAGCTTCAGTACCGCCCGCGCCAGCCTGAATATCAATAAAGCAGTTGCAAGGATCCATCTGGTTTGAGAACATCCGGCGGAATTCCAGCTGTTCCACCTGTTTCTGAATACCGAGTACATCCTGTTCAATCTGCAGAATGGAATCGTCGTCCTCTTCCATCTTGGCCATTTCGAACAGTTCTTCTGCATCGGTCAGGCCAGATTTGATATCGCGAAGAGAAAGAACTACAGCTTCCAGCGATTTCTTTTCCTTATTCAGATCTTGAGCCTTCTTTGGATCATTCCATACATCCGGCTCTTCGAGTTCTTGGGTTACCTGCTCAAGCTTGTCTGACTTGGCAGCGTAGTCAAAGATACCCCCGTAAAGCAGCCTCGCGTTCAGACAGATCCGCGATACGGTTGGCAATAGAATTCAGGCGTTCAGCTTCCATAATCCTGATAAATCCCTAAATTGATGAAAACTATACATTATACCTGACACTAGCCCTGCATCCAAAGCACTAAACCCACAATTGCGGTAAGAGAAAAAGGCACAGAAACAGAAAGCGTCAAGCTCGACAGACCGCCATCAGCTCTCAAACGTTCAGAAAAAATCGGGGCAAGCGAAGAAACAGGGGCAAATGCCACCACAGCCAGAGTCTGACGGACTTCCAGCGAAAATGGTGCAAAACAGAACATCAGCCAGGAGCACAATGCGCCAACAGCTAGTCGCAAACCAATAACCCAAGCCAATGACCAGAAGCGTCCACCAGAAAGACGGAATTCACACATCATCCCAATCATAAACATGGCAACAAACGCGTTTGCCCGGGCAAAAGGTTCCAACACCGTTAAAACAGGTGTTGGAATCGATAAATCAAACACCACCAGCAACAGCATCAGCAGATACGTGTTGAATGGCATGGAAGAAAATAGCCGCTTGACCATGGTGAAGAGAGAAAACCGTTCTTCATCATCTGTTCCCAAAACCGATGAAGTAAAGGCATACGATCCTCCAGCAACCAGCAAAGCATTGCCAATATCAAACAGACATGCGGCAATCCCCCCTGCAGGACCCAAAAAACTCTGCACAAAAGGCAGGGTAAAAGCGCCGATATTGAACCCAGTCACATTGATCATGCCAAATGCACGGCGTTCGCGGGGTAATCTGAAACCCAGAAGCCAAACCAGAAGCATCGGAATCAAAGCCGCCAGAAAACCGTACCCAACCAACGCCAACAAAGATTGGTCCCCCTTGAAAGCACCAAACGCATGAATCACAGTTGCTGGCAACGTGATGTTCAGCAGAAGAAAAGCAGGAAAACGGTAATCTCCCTCAGCTGTGAATACACGTCTTTTCAAGACATATCCCAACAGGATAATCAACACAAAAGACAGGGATTTCAACAGAACAGAAAACATAAAACACCCGATTCAAACTAAAATCGGTAGTGACAGAATAAGAAGCGCCTATTCTACCAAAACCGTAAAGTTACCCACAGCAGACTGCTCTATAATCCCATTCAACAAACATTAACAATTGAAGAAATATGAACCTCATCAAGACACCATTCGATGGCGTAGTCATCCTCGAACCCACTATCTATGAAGATGCAAGAGGCTATTTCTTTGAAAGCTGGAATAGAAAAACACTTGACGATCTGGGGTTCAAATACGACTGGGTACAGGACAACCAGTCGAAATCCGCCAAAGGAACCATTCGGGGAATTCACTACCAGAAACCACCGCATGCCCAGACAAAGCTCATTCAGGCACTGCAGGGAACCATCTTGGATGTCGTGGTGGATTTAAGACAGGATTCCCCCACCTTTGGTCGGCATTTTTCTGTTGAGTTATCAGACGAAACCCATCGTCAACTCCTGATTCCTAAAGGCTTCGGTCACGGTTATTCTGTTCAGAGTGAAACTGCAGTTATCGCTTATAAATGCGATGATTTCTATGCTCCAGAATCAGAAGGGGGTATCAATCCATTTGATAACGAACTATCCATTGAATGGTGTGCTGAACAGAGCAATGCAATCCTTTCTGAAAAAGATAAAATATCGCAGTCTTTTGCTCGGTACAAGGCAAATCCCGTTTTTCATGAAGGGAGATGATGTCCAACCTCCTCATCACAGGTGCCAATGGCCAGCTCGGCACAGAACTGCATAACATCCTTGGAGACCAGGCGAACGTCTTCTACACCGACAGATTAGAACTGGACATCACCGATGAAAATGCAGTCAAGGCTTATGTCGACCAGTACAACATCGATACCGTCATCAATTGTGCCGCCTATACTGCAGTTGATAGGGCGGAAGATGAACCTGAACTGGCGAATGCGGTCAATAACATCGGGGCGGGGAATCTTGCTAAATATGCCAAGACTATCATCCATATCAGTACAGACTATGTCTTCGATGGTACAGGTCACATCCCATACAAACCGGAGGACAAGACCAATCCCGTCTCCGTCTATGGCGCGACAAAACTCGCTGGTGAACAGGCTGTATTAGCCAATGCCCAGACGGCCATCATCATCCGGACAGCATGGGTCTACTCCCCATATGGAGGCAACTTCGTCAAGACCATGCTTAGGTTGGGGAAAGAAAAAAACAGCCTCAATGTCGTTGCAGACCAGATAGGTTCCTCAACCTATGCCAGAGACATGGCAGATGCCATCGTCCAGATACTGCCCCAGATCAAGCAGGGCACAAAAGCTATTTACCACTATACAAATGAAAGCATTTGCAGCCGGTATGACTTTGCCGTAGCCATCATGGAAGAGACTGGACTCATCTGCAAAGTCAACCCAATTGCAACATCGGAATATCCCACCAAGGCAGCACGCCCAGCCTACAGCGTTCTGGACAAGAAGCAGATTGGAACAGACTTTGGAATCACCATCAGACACTGGCAAGAAGCTCTCAGAGACTGCCTCAAAGTCATGTATCAGGAAAACAGATAACAGGAAAAACGTTCAATGAACACAGTAAAAAGCATCCTCGTCACGGGGGGCGCCGGTTTCATCGGCTCCAACTTCGTGCCGTACTTTGTCCAGAAATACCCACAGTATCACATCATCAACCTGGACAAACTCACCTATGCTGGCAACCTTGATAACCTCAAGGAATGCGAAGGTATGCCAAACTACACCTTCGTTCAGGGAGACATCTGTGATGAGGGCCTCATCGAAAGACTCTTCACCCAATACGATATCAGAGGTGTCATCCACTTTGCGGCGGAAAGCCATGTAGACAACTCCATCAAAGGTCCTAAAGCCTTCATTCAGACCAATATCGTAGGTACTTTCACCCTCATTGAAACTGCCCACAGACACTGGATGGAAGCGCCAAATCAGCCCAAAGCAGGGTATGAAATCTCCCGGTTCCATCACATCTCAACCGATGAGGTCTACGGTACCCTTGGAGAAACAGGCTATTTCACCGAAGAAACTCCTTATGCCCCAAACAGTCCATACAGTGCAAGCAAAGCCTCATCCGACCACATTGTCAGGGCATACCATCATACCTACGGCATGAATATCACCACTAGCAACTGCTCCAACAACTATGGCCCCAAGCAGCATGCTGAGAAACTCATCCCAACTATCATCCGTAAATGTTTGGCAGAAGAACCCATCCCAGTTTATGGCACAGGCAACAACGTCAGGGACTGGCTTTACGTTCTCGATCACTGCAAAGCCATCGACCTCATCTACCATCAGGGAAAAAGTGGAGAAACCTACAACATTGGCGGCCACAACGAACGGAACAATCTCCAGATTGTCAATAAAGTCTGTGAACTCCTCGACCAGAACAAACCAAGGAAGGATGGCAAGAAATATGCGGACCTCATTCAGTTCGTCATCGATCGCCCTGGTCATGACTTCCGATATGCCATAGACGCTCAAAAGCTCACCAAAGAGCTCAATTGGAACGCCGATGAGAATTTTGATACCGGTATTGTGAAAACCGTTGAATGGTACCTGAATCGAATAACCGGATAGAATACTGAGAATTAAATTGTAGTTAATCCAAAGTCATGATCATTGCTGTCATACTCGCTGCAGGTAAAGGGACTCGAATCAAGAATGCTGAAAAGCCTAAACAGTACCTTGAAATCGGTGGCAAACCGATACTTGTCCATAGTGTAGAGAAATTTCTTGCCTGTAATCAGATAGACCATATTGTCGTTGCTGTTCATCCCAATTGGTTGGATGTTGCAAAAGCACTCCTGTCCGATGAACAATACTGGAA
>CAVJQJ010000009.1:1728-5009 GCA_963651715.1 Anaerovoracaceae bacterium | reverse complement strand
GTGCACCGATATCCAAGTCACCCTCAATACGGATGACAGTGTCACCGTTGAGGATAATGGTCGAGGAATTCCTGTTGGCATCCACCCCGAAGAGGGTGTGCCTACCGTACAGATCGTTTTTACACAACTGCATTCTGGCGGCAAGTTTTCAAAAGGCGCAAACAGTGCCTATGCTTTTTCAGGCGGGCTTCACGGTGTCGGTGTTTCCGTCACCAACGCCCTTTCCAAGCGCATCGATGTCACGGTCTGGCGAGATAGGGCTGAGCACCATATCTCTTTTACAGACGGAGAGGTTTCCACCCCAATCTCCTCTTCCCCGATTCCCAGAAAAGAAAAAAAGACAGGGACTCGAGTCACCATCTGGCCTGACAGCACTTATTTTGATGACGTTGCCATTCCCCTTCAGGACCTACGCCATCTTCTGCGCTCAAAAGCAATCCTGTTACCCGGGCTGACCGTTTCACTGACCCACGCAAAAAACGGTCAGGTTGAGTCATGGCATTATGCTGATGGCCTTAAGGGCTATCTTTCGGAGTCATTAGGCCTGATGAGTGAGGAAGATACCGTTATCCCCCTGTTTACAGGCGAACATTATGCCAGCGAAGAAGATACTGATTTTGCAACAGGTGAAGGTGCCGCATGGGTTGTCGCATGGACAGCTGAAGGCACGCCTGTCCGGGAATCCTTTGTCAATCTGATTCCAACACCGGCAGGCGGGACTCATGAAAACGGTCTTAGGGATGGGCTTTTCAATGCAGTCAAAAGCTTCGCCGACATTCATTCCCTGCTGCCGAAAGGTGTCAGACTCTTGCCAGAAGATGTTTTTGCCCGAGCTTCTTTCCTGCTATCAGCAAGGATCCTAGACCCACAGTTTCAGGGGCAAATCAAGGAAAAGCTGAATTCACGTGACGCGGTCCGGTTGGTTTCCCATTTCATCCGCCCTGTGTTCGAACAATGGCTCCATCAGAATATTGAGTATGGCCGGAAACTGGCTGAGATGGTTATCCGTCAGGCGCAGGCACGCATGCGCCAGCTTCAGAAAATCGAGAAAAAGAAATCATCTTCTGTTGCTGTCCTACCAGGCAAACTGACAGACTGTGAATCCCATGATATTTCCCGTAACGAACTCTTTCTGGTTGAAGGGGATTCTGCAGGTGGTTCTGCAAAAATGGGACGCAACAAAGAATTTCAGGCAATCCTCCCACTGAGAGGCAAAGTCCTGAATTCATGGGAGACCGACCGCGACAGGCTCTTCGCCAATCAGGAAATCCATGACATTTCTGTCGCCATCGGTGTTGACCCGCATAGTATTGATGATGGACCAGACCTCTCTGGATTGCGTTATGGCAAAATCTGCATTCTCTCTGATGCAGATGTAGATGGCTCACATATTCAGGTCCTTCTGTTAACCCTTTTCTTCCGACACTTTCCAAAACTCATCGAAAATGGAAATATCTATGTAGCACGTCCCCCATTGTTCCGGGTCGATGCGCCCGCAAAGGGCAGAAAACCTATCCAGAAGCTGTACGCTTTGGATGAAGCTGAACTGACAAACATCCTTGACCGACTACATAAAGACGGCCACAAGGATACTGCCCTAGGTATTTCCCGTTTCAAAGGTCTTGGCGAAATGAGTGCAGAACAACTGTGGGAAACTACGTTAAATCCAGATACCAGACGTCTGCTTCCTATTCTCATTGGCAATCAAACCCGAGAAGAATCGACGAACCGGTTCCATATGCTGATGGGGAAAGGTGAGGCCGCCGCACGCCGCTCCTGGATGGAAGAACACGGCAACGAAGCTGAAACCGATATTTGATTCCCATATAAGAGATTTTTGAATGAACGAACAACCTTCTCTTTTCGATGCGATTCCAGAGACCGACGTGGCTACCGCAAGCGAACAGCAGGATTCACAACAGGACTCCTTACCACTGGCACGCTTCGCTGAGCAGGCCTATCTGGATTATGCCATCTCTGTTGTTAAAGGCCGTGCATTGCCAGATGTCCGCGATGGACAGAAACCTGTTCAAAGAAGAATTCTCTACGCAATGAATGAGTTGCGGCTGAATTCTGAAGCAAAACCGAGGAAATCTGCGGCAGTTGTTGGGGATGTTCTAGGTAAACTTCACCCTCATGGTGACCAGTCTGTCTATGATGCACTGGTTCGCATGGCGCAGGATTTCTCCATGCGGTATCCACTCGTTGATGGACATGGCAATTTTGGCTCAAGAGATGGTGACGGTGCCGCTGCGATGCGGTATACCGAAGCAAGACTGACTCCAATTTCCCAACTGCTCCTCTCAGAAATCGATCAGGGAACGGTTGATTTCCAGGATAATTATGATGGCTCCTCAGAAGAACCTGCCATGTTACCTGCCCGCCTGCCAATCACCTTGATGAACGGGGCGTCAGGTATTGCTGTCGGGATGGCAACAGAGATTCCCTCCCACAACCTGAACGAAGTTGCGGATGCCGCAATTGCCCTCATCAAGAATCCAGACATGACGCATGATGAATTGATGCAGATTGTTCCTGGTCCGGATTTTCCTGGGGGGGGGCAGATTATTTCAAGTACGCACACCATCTCAGAAATCTATGCCTCTGGACGTGGCAGTCTGAAAGTCCGGGCAAGATGGAAGATTGAAGAACTTGCCCGCGGACAGTGGCAGGCAGTCATCACCGAACTTCCTCCCGGCACCTCCTCGCAGAAAGTCCTGCAGGAAATCGAGGAACTGACAAACCCCAAGGTCAAGACTGGGAAAAAATCCCTATCCAACGAACAGACTGCTCTTAAACAGCAATTTCTCGGCATCTTGGATACCATCCGCGATGAAGCCGGTAGAGATTCCCCTATCCGCATTGTCCTAGAGCCAAAGTCCAAACGATTAAATCCCGATGACTTCATGCAGACGCTGCTTGCCCACACGTCACTAGAAAGCAGCGCATCCGTCAATCTTGTCATGATTGGCATTGATGGACGTCCCCACCAGAAGGGTTTTGCCCAGATTCTGAAAGAATGGATTGAATTCCGTTTTGATACTGTCAGACGCCGCACCAATTGGCGTCTGGACAGGGTCGTTGAACGTATCCATATCCTTGAAGGCCGCCTGACCGTCCTACTGAATATTGACGAAGTCATTCAAATCATCAGGGAATCAGATGATCCAAAGTCCGCCCTGATTGCAACATACAATCTCACTGACCGACAAGCTGAGGATATCCTTGAAATCCGTCTGCGACAGCTGGCCCGCCTTGAAAAAATCAAGATTGAGCAGGAG
>CAVJQJ010000009.1:0-1718 GCA_963651715.1 Anaerovoracaceae bacterium | reverse complement strand
TGAAAAAGAAAAGCTTCATGACATTCTGGAAAGACCGGCAACCCTACGCCGTCTAATTATCCGGGAAATTGAAGCTGACAAAAAGAAATTCGGCGATTCCCGCCGCACGCTGATCCAGGAAGAGGCCAAAGCCTCTTCTGAGCAAAAAATCGCAGATGAACCTGTGACGGTCATTGTCTCCAAGAATGGCTGGCTCCGTATGCGTCATGGTCACAATCTGAATCTGAGTGCCTTGACCTTCAAACAGAATGACAGCCTATACAGCACTTTCGAATGCCGAACAACAGATATGCTTCTGGCATTCTCTTCGGCTGGACGGATTTATTCCATTCCTGTCCATCAGCTACCAGGAGGACGTGGTGATGGGACGCCGGTCACCACGTTTGCTGAAGTCAGTGTTGACGAAGAAATTGTCCATTACTACGCAGGCAACGCTGATACCAAGATACTGTTGGCAATGTCTTCAGGATTCGGTTTCATTTCCTCCATTTCGGACATGACAAGCCGTACCCGAAACGGTAAATCCTTTATCAATCTTGAAAAAGATGACGTGCTGTTCAAGCCGACCGTTCTCATGGATGGAGAGCAATGGATTGCCGCCCTTTCGGAGAATGGGCGAGTCTTGGTATTTGAAAGAAAAGAACTCCGTACATTGGCTTCTGGTGGCAGAGGAACCACCTTCATCAGTCTGGAAGACGGTGAAAAACTTCTGGCATTTATGCCTGTCGATAATTCTGGCTGTATTGCCGTCTGCCAATCAAGAAATGGCAAACGTTATGAAATCAAGATTCCCGTTGGGGCAGACAAGACTTATAACGGGAAACGGGCCAGAAAAGGGCATGCTGTTGAATCGAGATTCACTCCCATCGGCCTAGAAAAACCAGCCAACGAAGACTGAGGCATCACAAACAGAAAGGCTCTGGCAAAAAACCAGAGCCTTTTTCAGTCAAAGCGTGCTGATTTACTCGATTTCAGCAATCATTTCGATTTCAAGGCATGCCCCTGTAGGAATCTGAGCAACACCAAAAGCGGAACGTGCGTGTTTACCCTTCTCACCAAAAACCTCTACGAGCAGGTCTGAGGCACCATTCGTAACCAGATGATGCTCCGTAAAATTGCCTGTTGAGTTCACTAACGACAGCACTTTGACGATACGCTTGACCCTGTTCAGATCGCCATCACAAGCATCCTGCAAAGTTCCAATCATATCGATTGCCGCCTGACGGGCAACTTTCTGCCCTTCTTCTACGCTAACATCTTTGCCAAACTGACCAACCCGAGGTTTACCATCCTGTTTGCCGAGATGGCCAGAAAGATAAACGAGATTGCCAGATTTAACATACATAACATAGGATGCGACAGGCTTTGCAACAGCAGGCAGTTCAATGTTCAGCTTTTTCAGATTTTCATAAACAGACATTTTCATTCCTTTCGAAGTCTAGAATTCCTTGATGCTGTGATACACAAGGTGAATCTGCACATTATAACGCGCCCCAATGCTTTCAAAGACAACAGAATATCCTCTCCATCATTAATCGATATTTACAAGATGAAGGCATCCTCCTCTTTCGTTTAAAATACCTCTTTCTTTAGCAGTCTGAAATGGGCAATATCCACCTATTTTTTGGTAAAACATGAATCAACTAGACTCACATTTATATAAATTATCAGGTAAGAAACCTGTCCCATGCTCAATGGAAGAGTGGATGGCATTTATG
>CAVJQJ010000008.1:0-6866 GCA_963651715.1 Anaerovoracaceae bacterium | reverse complement strand
TAAACCAATGTTAATATTGCACTCTTTTCGGCAACGTTAACTGAAACACGGCAATCCAATCCGGCAGCGCACCATGAATGGCATCCGATACCCGTTTGGCAAGCCCCCCCTGAATACGGTGAAACCGCAACCATTATTCCCGGCATCAAATGGTTCAGGTTTCCGCTTCCGTTTGTCCTCAACCACGTCAATATCTGGCTCATAGCTGATGGAGACGGCTGGACCTGCATCGATACCAGCGTCACCTGGGACAAAGGCAAAAACCTCTGGAAAGACATCCTCGAAACCCACACACTGACGCGTCAGATTGTCACCCACTGCCATCCAGACCATGTCGGTCTCTCAGGTTGGCTCGAACAGCAGACAGGCGCTCCGCTCTGGATGACGCAAGGCGAATACCTCACCGCACTCGCCCATATCAACCAGCTCGGCAACTACACCATCCCGGCCATGCTCGCCCTCTTCAGGAGCCATGGACTCGACCATGTCCGCCTTGCCGCACTCGACAAACGTGGCAACGCCATGAAAACAGGCTGTCCTGTCCTGCCAAAAACCTACCGTCAGATGCGCGAAAGCGACCTTATCGAAATCGGCGGACACCACTGGGAAGTCATCACCGGCTTCGGTCATGCTTATGAACACGCCGCTTTCTACTGCAAGGATCTGAATATCCTTATCTCAGGTGACATGCTCCTGCCAAGCATTTCCACAAACGTACCGGTCTCAGCGGCTTTCCCGCAGGGAAATCCGCTCAAGGACTTCCTCGACTCCCTGCAGAAATTCAGACGGTTACCGGAAAACACCCTAGTCCTGCCATCCCACGGACGACCATTCATCGGTATCAACGAACGTGTTGACTTCCTTGAAGTCCACCACAAGAACCGCTGTGACCTCGTCCTCGAACTCTGCAAGACACCACAGACCGCCTGCAGCATCATGCCCCCCCTTTTTGAACGCGACATCACCGATGCCCACCAGTGCCAGTTTGCCATGGGCGAATCCATCGCCCACCTCAACTACCTTGAACAGCAGGGACTCATCCGCTGGACAGAAAAAGACGGCATCCGCTGCTACCAACGGGTATAAATCAAACATCAAAACTAAAATGCCCCGGAGCATATCGCTCCGAGGCATTTTTCATGTCAAATCCGTAGAAACTCTCAGCGTTTCAGCACAATCATCAGCAGTCCTGCCAATCCTGGCATCGCCACCATCGCCCCCTTCAGCAACCACCGTGGCGCCAGTCTTGTGAACTTCGCGCCCACATAAGCCCCAATCATCAGTCCCAGCAGCACCTGTACAAACAGCATCATATCCAGATACCCTGACAGCAGGTAACCCAGTCCGCCAGATACGGCAATCGGCAGGATAATCAGCATTGTTGTCCCAACCGACTGGAACAGTGGGAGACCGAACAGAATCAGCAGGGTCAGCTGGATGAACTGCGCCGCACCAAAACCAAACGTGCCAGACAGCAGACCATTTCCAATCCCAGCCAGTACCGCCAGCACCCAGAATCTCGGTCCTTGCAGATCCTCTTCAGAAGCCGTTCCTCTCGGATGGAAAATCGCCCAGTCAGGCCAGGTCAGCCGGCAGAACACCAGCACCGCAGACGCCACCAGCATTGAAGCGGTGCAGAGTTTCAGATTTGTCCCAGACAGGAAAGTTGTCGCGATTTTCGTTCCGACAAAAGCCCCCGCAAAACCAGAGAGCCCCACGGTGATGCCAATCTTCAGATTCATGTTCCCTTCACGGAAATGGCTGACCGCCCCTGAGATTGTCGTAAAGATCATCGCCGCCAACGAAGTCCCGACTGCCGTATGGACCGGGATATTGAACACCAGCGTCAGCACCGCAATCACAGCACCAGCGCCACCTGCGCCGACAAATCCGACCACAGCGCCCATCCCCAACATCGCCAAGAAAACCAACACAACAGCACCCTAACTGAAACACAAAAACCGTATTAAAACAGAAAACAGCTTAACCGACACCCAACAGATGCAGGATATAAGGCGTCAGTACTCCAGTCAGCGTTCCATTCACAATCAGCCCAAGTCCGGAATAGGCTCCCAGACGGAAACTCTTGCCCATACAGTGGGAAGTCCCCACCGCATGCGCTGCAGCCCCCATCGCCAGCCCGCGTGCAATCTCGCTCTTGACACCCACCAGTTTCAGAACCGGCAGACCGATCACAGCCCCCAGTATCCCCGTCACAATCACGATGATTGCCGTCAGCGAAGGGATTCCGCCCATCAGCTTGGATACCTCCATCGCCAGTGGCGTTGTCGCAGACTTAGGCGACAGCGAAATCGCAACTGCTTCAGAAGATCCCAGATACTTCGCAATCAGGAACGCAGAAACCGCACCGACCACACACGCCGTCAACTGGCACGCCAGAATAGGCAGCCCCTGCTTGCGGATTGACTCAATCTGCATATACAGCGGAATAGCCAATGCCACAATCGCTGGTTTCAACAGAAACGAAATATACTTTCCACCCTCGTTATAAGTCTCAAACGAAGTCCCCGACATTTTCAGCAGACAGATGATCACAACAATCGCCACCAGAATCGGATTCAGCCATACCTGCTTTGTCTTCTGCTGAATCACCTGGGCAATCCAGAAAACAACCACCGTCAACGTAATCGCACACAACTCACTCTGGAAGAAATCAGCCATTTTTCTTCCTCCTAATCAGTTGGTAAACCCAACCGGTCGAGACCAGCACCAACAGTGTACTCAGCACCGTCGCTGCGACAATCGGCACCAACTGCGCCTCGATGATATCGAGATACAGCATCAGCGCCACACCGGGAGGCACAAAAAACAGCCCCATATGGGCCATCAGAAAATCACCTAAACCCTTCACCCACTCCAGCTTCACAATCCGCGTCATCAACAGGAAAGTCAGCAGGAACATCCCAATCAACGGAGCGGGGAAATGGATATCAAAGGCATGGACCACAAATTCGCCCACCGCAAGGCAGCCGAAAATGATTGCACACTGACGAAGCATACAAACCCCTATTCAAAACAACAGACCACAGCCCCCCTAGCAGGCAACATGGTCTCAACAACTCTTTTTTAATATTTATATGGATAACAGCATCACTGCAGTGTCGTCGGCATACTGTTGTCGATACCCTGCTCGCGCATCAGCTGCTCAAGCGCCTGTGCGCATTCAATACTCCCCGCGGCAATCCCACGCTGGAGTATATTGATTGTCTGACCGATATTCTGGGGCAGGCCATTCCCGCGGCGGTAAATCCCCGCCAGCCATAAAAATGCTGGATGGAACCGATGCTCCATTGCCTGATGTATCCACGCCAGCCCCGCGTCCACATTCTTCATTCCATGCGACCCCGTAATCAGACGGTGTCCCAGTATTGCCATCGACTTATCATCACCAGTCTCAGCCACCTTCTGCAACCAATAATGGCTCTTCGCCACATCTTTCGGCAACAGCGTTCCCTCCGCATACAGATCTGCCAGATGATTGCCTGCATTCAGATACCCTCCGGCAAACGCCGACTCAATCTTCTGAAGCCCAGCCTCAACATCTTTCCCGCAGCCCTCGCCTTTCAGCTGCATCGTACCGACTGCTGTCTTCGCAGAGAGAACCCCCTCATCAGCCGCATGGCTCAACAGCTCAAATGCTTTATTGATATCCCGTTCGACACCCGTGGCATCCTGATAGAACCACCCCATATTCGCAAACGCACGCGCTTCACCCAGATCCATCGCCTTACGGTACCAGTCCACCGCCTGATGCACATCACGCATCGCACCGAGACCCAACGAATAAATCTTGCCCATGTGGAAAGTCGCGCAGGGATCTCCCTCATTGGCCAGATCACGGATCTGCCGGACCGCCTTCAGATATTGCATCGCAGGCCCCAGCGGCACTACCGCTTTCTCCATCTTATCCTTCGCTTCTGCAAGATGTGCCGCCCCCATCGGGCTATGCACGATATAACAGATAAAATCACTCTTACACTGGCTGTCGGCAATCGCCTCCCAGATAATTCGGTCAATCTCCTTGTCGGAATGGATCATCTCAGTACCTCAAACACAACAAACACGGAATATTCAATAGTAACCAAGACAACACACGCAATCAACTCAAACACCCCAAACAACGCGTAGCAAAACTGAACAGAACTGCAGAAAATCCTTTAGAATCAACCTATCGACAACATTAAGGATGGGCAGATCATGATCAGAAAACTCACCCTGGCTCTTCTCGGCATCCTCTGCATCGCCAGCTGCGGCAACACCACCCCAACGAAACCCGCTGTATCTCCTGTCAAACAGCAGCCAACCGAACAGCCGACCATGATACATTTCCACGTCAACATCATTGGCACATCAGGACATACCCGCATGACCTTCGATGCACGTCAGACCCCACAAGGCATCATCCTCCAAACCTGGGAAGAAAACGATAAACACGGCCTCATCACCCGTAAAGCCGATGGCAGACTCCTCAACCAGATTGATGATCTCGTCAAGAAACACAACTCGCACACCTGGAACGGGCAGTACACTGACTCCACCCATGGTGCAGGCTACGACATCATGGTCCAGTACACCGATAAGAAAAACAACATCGGCTCCAGCTGTTTCGGCACAACCCCACCCCCTGGTATGGAAGCATTCTGGCAGGATCTCTATGCACTGCGTGAACAGTCACTCAAACAGTACAAGGAAGAAATCAGCAATAAACGGTAAAAACACTGGATAGCTGAATCTTTGGCTGAAGTCCTCAAAACAAAAACGGCAACCCATCAAAGGTTGCCGTTTTTCATGATTGGAACATCGACCGCTTACTTCCAGTTCGGCTGGGCAATCAGCGCCCTGCCAACCCCGACCAGATCAGCCTGACCAGCATTCAGGATATCCGCCGCGTGTTTGGAAAACATCACTCCACCTGTCGTCAGCACCGGAATGGATACCCTTGCCTTGATCTTCGCAGACATCTCTGCGAAGTACCCAGGCATGATGAAGTCAGGCCGGATATACCCGTTGATCCCGCCCGTCACATCAATCAGATCCGCCCCGTATGACTGCAGCAGCAGCGATGCCTCAACCGCATCCTCTTCAGTACTGCCACCCTCCTCATAGTCGCAGCCACCAAGACGGACCGCCACCAGATAGTCATCGCCGACAGCAGCCCTGACTTTTTCCATCACCTCCTTATGGAAACGCAGACGGTTTTCCATATTCTGGGCACCATATTCATCCGTCCGCCTGTTCGATATCGGTGAATAGAACTGATTCAGCAGATACCCATGCGCAGAATGGATTTCCACCCCGTCATAACCCCCGTCTTTCCCCCGTCTAGCCGCATCAGCAAAAAAATCGGCAATCCTGTGAATCTCAGCAACATTCAATGCTCTTGCCTGAACATTATTAAACGTATAGCCACTTGGAGACACCGTTGGCTCACCTGTCACCTGAGGGCTTGTCTTGAACCCTGCATGATTGATCTGGGCAAATACCTTGATGCCATCACCCTCTGCATGCAGTCGATCTGTCAACTTCTTGAACCCACTGACAAAACGGTCTTCTGATGCCCCCACCTGATTTGGGTCTGCTTTCCCCTGAGGCGTGATATACATATGCTCGGTAATAATCAGCCCAATCAATGGATTCGCCGCACGTGCCACATAATAATCAATCAGTGAATCAGGAATGCTCCCATCCTGAGATTGATGCGTCGCCATCGGTGGCATCACAATACGCGTCTTTAGACGGATCCTGCCCTTTTCAAATTTCTCTGTAATATCCATTTTCCATTCCTTTTCAATGCAACAGCCTCATCGGCTTATAAATATTATATGTCACATACAGAACACCAGTGACAACACCAGAAAGCCAACACCCTCAGGCATCAAACTCAATCACACGCCCTGTCCCCAGTGGAGCCGCCGCGTCATCACCCAATGCCTGCCTGAAATAATCCAGCGCGTTCCGCCCTGAACAATGCCCGCCATAGAACACAAAGTCAGGCGTCCCAACCTGCTTCGTCACAGCAACAGCCTGTGACAACACATCTTCATCCGCATTCTGCAGATGCACACCGCCAATCACCGCACACACCTTATCATCAGGGAACTCACGGGCCACCGCCTCCAGGATATTCGTATAACCCGCATGCGCGCCCCCCACAACCACCACAATCCCGTGGGAAGTCCTGATTGCCATCGATGCACCATCAATCAATGGCACCGGCCCCGTTGCATCCTCATTGAAAAAATTACCGCCAATCGGTTCAAATGAGCCTGGCTTACGCGGAATATCCGTCATCATGTAAAAACCGTCGTCCAGCTTCACTGTGTGGTTCACTGGATGGAAATGAGGCGCCAGGCATTTCCTTGCCTGATACGGAATCCCTGTCACCCGAACCGGCTGGTTCGGACGGAACTGATAGGACTTGTGCCAGATATAAGGGTGTCCATAGACTGGCGGCTCAGACCCCAGCCGTCCATAAAACGCCAGCCCACCTGTATGGTCATCCTGCCCATGCGTAATCGTGATACCGTTCAGCCCAGCCAGATCCACTCCCAGCCGCTTCGCATTCTCCATAAAGAGGTCTGTTGTACCCATATCCATCAGCCACCGATGTCCGTTCGGCAGTTCCATCAGCACAGACACCCCATGCTCACACACAAACCCATCTGACATCACCGTGTCATCCATCAACACCGTAATCCTTAGTTTCTGATCCGCCATCACTCCCCCTCAATACAAAACAGACATCACATCATTCTGCCATAAGAAAAAAGGCAACCCAAAGGTTGCCTATCCGCCCTACAAGATTCTACAGATTCCTTGCCGTCTCACAGACACTGCCTTAACCG
>CAVJQJ010000007.1:0-8256 GCA_963651715.1 Anaerovoracaceae bacterium | reverse complement strand
ATTCTGATTTTCTCCTAAATTATCAGATTTTGAATTTCCACAGAATCCGTTACAGGCTCTGACAAAATCTTCTGATGAATCATCCTGGTATCCAACTGACGAATCAAATCCAGTTTATTGATTGTCTCAAGCCTTACATTCATCACTTCACCTTCACACATGAGATGCTTTCTGATGTCTTGTACCAGCTGTAACAGACAACACCATTTTCCTTATCATACTGTCGCACAAGTCCTGAGTTGATTTCTCCTGGATGAGGATACCCAGAAAACATGAAACAGAACATCATGCAGAAAACAATACAAAGTTTCCTCATCACTTCACTCCTCCGCCAGTTCTGGCCAGATGTCCTGCCAGTCGTTTGGACGCAGGTCCTTGCGGGTGACGGCACCTTTTGTCGCGCGTTCTATGGCAACGCAACGCTGCGCTGTTGGCAAGACTGAAGCACTACACGCTCGTCTTAAATAGCCTTCTGTAAAAGCTGTCTATTTTAAAAAATCACAGCGTTCAGGCACAGAAAGATTATTGAAATAATTTAAAAGAATGTTCATATCTAAATTATTACATCAATGTAAAACAAAAAGCAATATTTTTGCAATTTACATACATGTAATTTTTAGAAAAAAATGAAGACACTATGGACATTGAAGAACTTAGAAGAAAGAATCTTGCTCGACTGATTCAAGAAAAATACGCAGGCAAGCAGTCAAACTTTGTCAGTGAGACAGGCGTCAATCAAGGTGAAACTTCTGGCTTAATGAATAAAAAACGTGTTTTTGGTGAACGCAAAGCACGCAAGCTAGAAAAGCTCGCAAACCTTCCTGTCGGTTGGCTAGATCGTGACAATGACAGTATTCGCCCTGTTGTCGCTGTGTATGAGAATGATGTACCTATAGACGCGATTAAAATTCCACACGTCGTAATCACGGCGCAGGCAGGTATTGACGGTTTTCAAATCAATCAGATTCCACCAGAAGAAGAATTACCGCCGTCCTATATGCATGAATCAGAACTGATTAGAAACGGCTGGCACGCCAGCGATCTTGTTCAAATTACAATCAGTGACGATTCAATGGAACCCAGCATCTATGCAGGCGATATTGTTCGTATCGACACTTCTAAAAAAAAACCTAAAGACGGGAAAGTTTTTATTCTGAATTATGAAGGCGAAGTTGTTATAAAACGCCTCTTCAGAGATGTTGGTAAATGGATTATACGTTCTGACAACTCAGACAAAGCACGGCACCCAGACAGAACATTCACAGACAGAGTATTCATAATAGGAGAAGTTGTTCAGAAAATCAGTATGCGAATTTAACCAGTAAAAACCACTCTCTCCGCCCTTGACTGATATCCCTTTTTTTGGTATTATACACAAAAAGAGAAAGACCATGACAGACAGCAACAGATGGGAAGTCAGCCTGACTGGCAACGCCAAAAAACAGCAGAAAAAACTGCCAGCCAAAATCAAGAATGCCCTGAAATACCTGTTGACAGACCTGGTCCATTTAGGGCCAGAAGTTGAAGACTGGCATCACTACGGCAGACTCGAAGGCAAGAAAGGCTATTACCACTGCCACCTGAACAAAGGGCATCCCCGTTATGTCGCTGTCTGGAAAGTCACCGATGAAACAATCAGACTGATGGAGATACGCTATGTGGGCCCCCATGAAAACGCAGACTACCGCCGGATCAACTGAACTCACACTCACCTTTCCGGAATGCATGGCAGCAGAAATCACTGCAGACATCAAGCGCGTGATGGATCGCGCGTGGAAAAAATATGAGGCATCCATCGAAGATAACAAGCTCTACACCGTTGAAGAAGTACTTGGTGAAATCACTCCAGGCGACTGCATGCGTGGACTGCGGGCAAGGGAAGGGCTGACCCAGAAACAACTGGCGGAAAAACTTGGTGTCAAACAGCACCATATCTCAGAAATGGAAAATGGCCGCCGCACCATCTCTGTCCAGATGGCAAAAAAAATCCAGTCCATCTTCGGCGGCACCTATAAATCTTTCCTCTGACTGCCAACCGCCGGCACCCCGTCATGGCTTCACCCCAGCCCGCCCACGCGGGCTTTTTTATTGCCTGTTTTTTTCTTGATGTTGGAAAATTACATCAAGAGGAAAGAGAACTGACCCCGTTGGGAAAACTCGCCTGGGGCATGTTCTGGGGATTTTTCATCGGTGGCTGCTGGCTGGCGGCTGACTGGGTCCGTCCACTCATCTACGGAGCATGAGATGGAAACCATCGCCCAGAAGCACTGCAGGCTGGCGGAGGAAAGCAAGGCCGTCATCGGCTACGTCCTGCCAGAGATTGCCCGTCATGCCGACGGAGATGCCCTGTCTGGCCACAAGAAGCCAGGTGGATATGAACTGGGATTCGCAGACGGCTCGATGCTGTTCATGAATGCCAAGACACACGACCTCACCCTACTGTAAGGAGACTTATGACAACCCTCGAATCAAAGTGCTGGGAACTGAATGACCAGCCCGGATCGCAGACAGACTGCCAGCATGAATGCTGTGCACCTGAATCCTGTGTCGGTGAAGACCTTGACGACATCTCCCGCATCCCGGTGAAGACCGTTGAGGAAGTCCGTGAGCAGTTCCTGAACGAAGTCGGTTCGATGATCAATGAGAACCCGCTGAAGAAATTCGGCCACAAAGGTGACGTCTACATCATCCGTTCACTCTGGATGGACTTCTGCGGACGGGAATTCACCCTGCGTCAGGTCGCCGCCATGCTCGCACTGGTGGAACTGGCACGGCTGAAGCTCGACCCAGCCAATACAGACATCTGGAAAGACCTTGCCGCCCATGCTGCTTTGGGCGGAACACTCTAAGGAGAAGCATATGTGCAACGTTGAATCACGGGAGTCCATCGAGACACGTCTTGCGGCGTTCAAGAAAAAATGGGGCAGCAAGCTCAAATGCCACAAGGACTACAACCCGCACCCAGCCCATCAGGTGCCCTACTCCTGGTACATGCAGAAAGTGCTGCGCAGAGCCGTCAACAACGGCGTGATTATGTAACGAAGAAAGCAAATGACCACTTACAGAAAAATCATCACCGAAGGCGTACAGCCATCAGTTTTCTACTCACTGGATGAGCCGGACAGACATCACAGACAAGGACTCTTTCATCCTTTTTATCAACCAACATTGTCGGGAAATCAGTGTTTAGCCAATTGAAAGAGTCCTTATCTGTGGTCCACTTTCTTTAACTTTTTACTTTTAAGAAAGGCTGTTTATCTTGATCTGAACCATACTGGTCCGGACCACGCCACCCGTACGACAGAGTACGGACTGACGCTCTTTCCGTCTGGCCTGCCACTGGACACAGCGGAAGACAGAAATACGCCGCGGTTTTGATTCACACAAGGCATGACAGCCTGGAAAGACAGGCACTCACAAGGATGTGCTTTTTCCTTCAAGCATTCCCAGAAAGCACATCTCGGTGAGAAGTACCACCGCGCAAACGGTGTCACCGAAGCGTTAATGACGACAGGAAACAGACCTGTGGCAGTCCGGAAAGACGGACAACAACGGGATTTCAAGAAGGAAGACTTATGGACAAGAAACTATCTGCGCGCCTTGAGCTTTTCAGTAAAGCAGTCGTCACATTGCCAGATGCCGTGAGAATTGAGCTGGAGAACAATTTTGACACCACGCTTATCGAAACACTTCTGGCAGATATAGTGCTCAGGTACACGGCGGGACTCCGGGACACCAGTCTGGTCGACGATGTACTTGTAGGCAAACTGGCCGAGCTCAGGGGCACCGATACAACTAAGAAGATAGTTTCCATTTTCAGACATGGACTCCTTCAATACCACCAGTTCCTTGCGCTGTTCCGATACCTTTTCGTTCAGTGTGAATATCGCCGCATGAGCATCGATGAGCTTGATGCTTATCTCGAGCAGAGCCGCCTGAACTTCTTGGGAGACGCCTTTAGAGAGCAGCGTTTTGGTCAGTTCTATCCCTTCCTTGATAGCGGTGATGCCGGCTGCGCCGACAGTGGGCGCTGTGCTGACATCCATTGCCATGATTCATCCTTATCTGACGGTAACTGTAATGATTCTAATACGACATCATCTGCACACAAAGAGGATGTGAAATGACCCGACAGATAGCCACAGAGCAGAACCAGACGCGTAGCCATAAACACTGGACACCTCAGGAAACAGCCACGCTGGAACGGATGTACAAGAACGGTGAGCAACTCAAGCGGATTGCCAGAGCGGTTGGTCATTCGGTTGCATCCGTCATGTCAAAACGCAGGGCACTGGGCCTGATCCGCACGAAAAACACGAAATGGCCAGAGGCTGAAAAAGCCTATCTGGCGAGGAACATCCACAGACTGCGCACCGAATACATCGCCAAGAAACTCGGCCGTTCTGTTAAGGCAGTACTGACGATGGCCCATCACATCGGTCTGAAAATCAGGAGAGAACAATGACCTCAGCAGGATGCAACCCAGAACTTCAGTCTGGGAATCAAACCGATACGGCGCTTTTCATTACTAAGCCCCTGCTGGTCGCACACGATATTGTACGCGGGGTCGGAAAGCGCATAGACATCTGGAACAGCCTTCTGGTTCAGTTCGGCAATCTGCTGTTCGACTTCAGCACCCGTCATATTCGCTGCATCGCCGATAAGTTTCACCCAGTTGTCCTGTTGGAGACCGCACTGGATGGAGCATGTCTCAGGACGAACCGTAATGACGTAAGCATTTGCGATGGTAATGAATACACCAATGATGACAGCAGGAAGGCTGTTATTGGAAAAAATGGAGCAGACCACGGCAGGTCCGCAGAGGATGTTCAGGATGGAGCATGCCGTCGAAATCCGACTGTAATACATACGGCAGAGCATGCTGTATTCCCGATAGTAATGGAGGTCGAAGGCGATATCACTTTCTTGTCTGTCGTACAGGTTTGTTTTCATCGTTTTCTTTCGGTCGTGGTGCCTTTTGACGTGGTGGTACCTGCCCACGGTTTTCAACAGTCATGGCATTTTCCTCGGTTGGTTTTTAATTATGTTTGGAACCTTAATTATAACCACCGGGGAATGTGCCGCCAGAACAGGAGGTCCTGACATGGCACAGAAGAAGAACAAGCACCACTACCGCCCTCGCCCATCAGGCGCAGACACACTGCGCCGTGTCTGGCGGATGAAAGGCATGGCGACCGAACAGGAAGAAATCGTCATCGCCCGGGGGGAAAGCGCCAGCTGGATCACATGGCGCTACCTCTCCGAACGGGACTTCTCCAGACAGCGTGTCTTCAAAGTCTACTGTCGGTTCACCGAATTTGTGGACACCCCAAAGGACGGCTGTATCGAACGCAGAAAACGTGACCTCTTCGCATGGGTCATGATGCCCGTCGATGATTCAGCGGAACTGGTTTTGAAATACGGGCTCCAGGTGGAAGCATGATCAAGCCCGTCATCAGGAATGGAAAATGGTACTGCGTCTGCGGACGGGAACTCGACTGCGAATTCATCCCGCCACGCTACTGCCAGTGCGGATTATTGTTGGATTGGAATTGAGATGACAAAAGAAGAACAGGAACGGATAGCCGGCCGCATCACCGACGATGCCGTCGAGACAATCACCGGTATACCCGTACCAGACGGCAAGACCATCCTCTGGATTGCTGCCGAAGACATGCTCACCATGGCATTGAACGGACTCTCCAGAGAAGGCCACCAGAAAGCACTCGGCCTCACCGCCAAAAACATCATGAGCCGATTCGACCGACTCAGAAACACCAAATGGAAGGAAGCATAATGGAAATCGACATCCACACCCTGGCATCCAGCATCGCCAACAGCATGCGCCCCGCCATGCCCGTCTCAGTCAGCTTCTGGGGCAAAAAAGAAATCGCCGCATGCCTCTCATGCTCAGTATCCACCGTTGAGAAGCTGACGATGCGTCCGGACTTCCCTGCATCCTATCGGATCCCGTCAGGCAAAGGCTCAGCATCCCCACGATGGGCTGCTAAAGACATCCTCAACTGGATGGAAAACTTCCGCGGAAAAGATGCCATCTGACAGAAACCCGCCAAACACTTGCACAACCAAACAGATGAACATTACAATGAAGCCACTACAAAACTTAACGCGGTCTCCGCCCCGTCAGAATTGCGGTTTTTTTTTGTGCCCGTAGCACAGCCATACCCTTTCTATGGGTAGGATGAGAGGCCGATATATCTGAATAAGGCCCGCCGTCGTTAAGCGGTAGTTGAGTCCTGCCCACCCTCATACTGGTGAGCAAATACTACTAAAACTTAACGGAGGCCATCATGGCTAATATCACCAATGCAGTCATCCCTGCAGAATTCACCTTCAACAACGCCGCAATACGTGCCGTCAACAAAGACGGAGAAATCTGGTTTGTCGCAAGCGACGTCGCAGCAGTTCTGGATTACCGCAATGCACCAGACATGACCCGTCTGCTGGATGACGATGAAAAGGGTACGCATTTTGTGCGTACCCTTGGTGGCAAACAGGAAGTCACCGTCATCAACGAATCAGGCATCTACCACGCCGTCCTCAAATCCCGCAAACCAGAAGCCAAAGCATTCCGCAAATGGGTCACCAAAGAAGTCCTGCCAGCCATCCGCAGGACTGGATCCTACTCCCTCACCATAACCAAAGAACAGCAGGGAGAACTCGCCACCCGCATCGCCGAACGCTTCCCCGAAGGCACAAAACGGCCATACGCCTGGTCACGCTTCAACAACCACTTCCGCCTCGCATCCTATAAAGACCTGCCAGCCTCCCGGTTCGAAGAAGCCTGCCAGTACATCAGCCAGATGGTCTACAACCCACCCGAAACACTCCCCGTCCCAACTGGCGACATCATGAACAAACGGTTCCTCGCCTACTTCGACCGTGACCGTAAAATGACCATGCAGGAAATCCCTGAAGACGCCATCGTCCTCACCGAAAAAGAACTCGCCCCCGTCATCAGAGACCCAGGCTCACTCCTCCGCACCGAAACCATCATCAACATCCTCGCCGCCTGCAGTGATGTCCTGACAAGACGCGCCAAGGCGATTAGATGACGTGGTAAAATAAAAACATCAATCTCGAGCAACATTCAAAACCCCACGAGATTCAAATCCGTGGGGTTTTATTACGCAGAAATATTCCCCAGAACACAATATCCCATTAAGAATCAATAGGATATTGTGCCCCGCTTCTGCCATGAGCTCGGCTTTCTGGGCAATGGCACGGACAATCTGCTGCGCCATCTGCAGTTGGGCACGGCGAACCGTTTCTCGATCCGTGTCTTGTCTCTGTTCTAGCATCGGATATAGATCCAGCCATCCGAGGTGATGTCGGTGATGACAGCAGGACCAAGGTTCTTATGGATAACGTGGTTTCCTTTTCTCAGCAGTTCAGTCATGTTTTCCAATGTTTTACAGTTTCCCCAGCGGGTGTCTGTTCTTTACCGCAACATCATCACAGATGGACATTACCTGTGACACCATCCGATCAGATTCAGGCACCCAGGCATCTGGATTTCATCGATTTCAGCAGACCATCAACATCCAAGTGGCAGGCTTCTTCAAGCTGTTTCCGTGTCAGAGCCGCTTCATACACAGGCAGTCTGTCAACGGCAGACTCATTGCCTTCTGCCGCCTCAGCCATCAGGGCATAGGCAGCGATAGGGTCCTGCCCGATAGAGTCACGTCCTTCGTAGAAGAACTTGCCAAGACTGCGTTTTGCAGCATGATGTCCCTGCTCTGCCGCAAAAATCAGGTAAAGCAGACCGGCCTCAAAATCATCTCCAGGAATTTTGCCATCGACATGCAGGATTCCCAGACAGAACTGGGCATCCGCATCACCTTGGTCAGCGGCCAACTGATAC
This sequence comes from Anaerovoracaceae bacterium, assembly GCA_963651715.1. Lineage (GTDB taxonomy): Bacteria > Pseudomonadota > Gammaproteobacteria > Burkholderiales > Burkholderiaceae_D > Oxalobacter. Next base: position 371 of record CAVJQJ010000007.1, on the reverse strand, counting down.
CAGTAGCCCGCCTGCTCATAGGATTTTTCAACGCATCGACCGTTCGCATAGATGTTGCCCAGATTGAACTGTGCCTGGGCATTGCCCTGCTCGGATGCCCGATGATACCAGTAAGCAGCCTGCCCAGATGACTGTTCGACGCCCAGTCCTTCGTGATACATGATCCCCAGGAGGTACTGCCCCTCTTCATCTCCCTGTTCTGCAGACTTCCGATACCAATAGACGGCCTGCGCATACGACTGCTCAACACCACGGCCATAGTCGTACATCACACCAAGGCGGCACTGGGCAGCTGCGTCGTCCTGTTCCACAGCTTTCCGGAACCAATAGACGGCCTGCTCATAGGACTGCCCGACGCCGTATCCCTGGAC
>CAVJQJ010000006.1:0-3421 GCA_963651715.1 Anaerovoracaceae bacterium | reverse complement strand
TCGTTCTTCCCATCTCGGGCAACTTCAAGTGTGGAAACATCGATATCAGCAATGTCCATGGCTGCAAGCTTCTTCTTCAGTGGTGCAGTCTGGTTGCCGTCTTTATCAAAAGCGATATTGACAGGCAGGACCTTCTTACGGATTGCCTTGTCTGGAGAGATTGGGAGAACATCGGTAATCGTCACAGCCAGACGTCTAGGAGTTGCATAGACAGTAGTCTTGGAATTATCCGTCAGGAAATCTTCCTGACGGAGATTCTTTTCAATAGTGCCTGCAAAGGAGTCAGCCAATTTGGCAAGTGCCTTTGGTGGCAGTTCTTCAGTATGAAGTTCGACAAGCAGGGTCTTGTTCATAGTTAAACCTTTTTTATTGCATCACCGTTGTTCTGGAACGATGATCGAGTCAATCTGAAATCAGTTCCTGAGACAATCAGGCAGCGTTTTTACCGTCGGTGCACATTGGGAAACCCAATGCTTCGCGGGATTCGAGGTAAGCCTGCGCAACCATTCTGGACAGCGTTCTGATACGGCCGATATAAGTCGCACGTTCTGTGACAGAAATCGCACCGCGGGCATCCAGCAGATTGAATGTATGGGCTGCTTTCAAGATCATTTCATAGGCTGGCAGAGTCAGTTTTTCTTCAATCAGCCGTTTCGCTTCAGCTTCAAAATTCGTGAACAGGGTGAACAGGAAAGAAGCGTTGGAATGTTCAAAGTTGTAACCGGACTGTTCCACTTCGTTCTGATGATAGACGTCACCGTAAGTCAGACGTCGGGTAACACCGTTGTCATCCCATTCTGTCCAGACCAGGTCGTAAACATTTTCAACCCCCTGCAGATACATGGCAAGGCGTTCCAGGCCATAGGTGATTTCGCCAAGTGTTGGCTTGCAGTCGATACCGCCGACCTGCTGGAAATAAGTGAACTGGGTGACTTCCATACCATTCAGCCAGACTTCCCAGCCAAGTCCCCATGCGCCGAGTGTTGGATTTTCCCAGTCATCTTCAACGAAACGGACATCATTCTGTTTCAGGTCAAGACCCAAGGCAGAAAGGGAGCCAAGGTAAAGGTCAAGGATATTTTCAGGAGCAGGTTTCAGGACAACCTGAAACTGGTAATAATGCTGAAGACGGTTAGGATTATCGCCATAACGGCCGTCTTTCGGACGACGGGATGGCTGGACATAGGCCGCACGCCAAGGCTCTGGGCCAATGGCACGGAGAAAAGTGGCAGGATGTGACGTGCCGGCACCGACTTCCATATCCTGAGACTGAAGCAGGGCGCACCCTTGTTTGCTCCAATACTGTTTAAGTATAAAAATGATTTCTTGAAAAGTGATCATATCAATATCCTGAGTCCTGCACTGAGAAGCTGATGGTCAAAATGCAGGAAATTTAGCTATAAGGGATAATTTTAACTTTTTTTGAATATCAAGTGGAATGATTCCCCATCCGATGTGCCCATATTCCCGCGAATTCTGGATGAAACGTCAGAATTGAAAGCAGCCTGTATGGAAAAAGAGCCATTTCCTGTGTGGATAATGGCTCTTTCTGCAGTCTGGAAAATCAGTTTTACACGGCTTCGTGGTGATATTTTGTAACCAGCTCAACTTCATTTTTGGAGCCGAGGAAAACAGGAACACGCATATGTAGTTTTTCTGGTTTGACATCCATCAGAGGAATCAGGCCATTGGTTGCGGCACCGCCAGCCTGTTCGATCAGCATGGACATTGGGTTTGCTTCATACATCAGGCGGATACGTCCACCATTCTTTACATTACGGGCATCAGCTGGGTACATGAAGATGCCGCCACGGGTGAGAATGCGATGGATGTCGGAAACCATGGCAGCAATCCAACGCATATTGAAGTTCTTGCCGCGGGCCCCCTCTACGCCTGCCTGTACTTCTTCAAAGTAGCGCTTGACAGGAGGGAACCAATGACGCTGATTGGAAGCGTTGATGGCGTACTCAGCCGTATCTTCGGGAATCTTGATGTCACGGCTGGTCAGTTTCCAGATACCTTCTTCGCGGTCAAGCGTGAAGGCATTGACCCCGTTGCCGGTAGTCAGCACAAGTTGGGTCTGTGGGCCATAGATGGCATAGCCTGCTGCAACCTGATTGCGGCCATTCTGCAGGAAATCGGCTTCTGTCAGGGGGTCACCTTCTGGACGTTTCAGGATGGAGAAAATAGTACCGATGGAAACATTCACGTCGATATTGCTGGAGCCATCCAATGGATCGAAAAGAAGCAGGTATTTGCCTTGCGGGTATTGGGCGGAAACAGGGAATACTTCTTCCATTTCTTCCGAGGCCACGCCAGCCAGACAGCCACTCCATTGGGTCTGGTCCAACAGGATATTGTTGGAGATGACATCAAGTTTTTTCTGGACTTCCCCCTGAACATTGATATCACCCTGTACACCCAGCACGTTGCCAAGTGCACCTTTGCTGACAGCTGTTCCGATGGTTTTACATGACTGTGCGACAACTTCAATCAGCTGTTTCAGGTCCGCTGGAACAGTTCCAGAACGACGGTCTTCCTCAATCAGAAACTGAGTCAGACTGATAAACATATCTGCCATTGTTTTTCCTTTTCAATTATTGTCCTAATGACTTGCCAATGATTTCGCGGGTATCTCTCGAAAGCGTCAGTTCAGCAATCTGTTCGAGCGTTGCCTTTGCCTGTTTCCGCAACGATGGAATATAGCGTTTCCATTGATCCATGCTTCTGGCAAGTCTTGCTGCAACCTGTGGGTTGAATGTATCGATTTCTGCCAGTGCATCCCGCCAGAAATCATACCCACTGCCGTCTTCAGCATGGAATTGTGCCATATTGCTATTGCAAAAGCCAAAAATCAGGCTGCGGGCGCGGTTTGGATTCTTGATGTTGAATGCTGGGTGAATCATCAGTTTTCTGACGGTTTCCGTATCGGTGGTAGGAGAACTGGACTGCAGGGTAAACCATTTGTCGATAACCAGTGCCTCCTGTTCATATTCGCGGTAGAAATGGCTGATCAGGTCATTAGCGTCTGCTGATTTCGCTGTTGCACCGGAATGGACAAGATGGGTCAGCGCTGCCAGACGGTCAGTCATGTTGTCTGCCTTTTTGTATTGGTCAATAGCCATCTGGATAAACCTGTCTTTACCGGTTTCAAGCAGATAGCTCAAGGCAAGGTTCTTCAGGGCGCGTTTACCCGAATCCTGTGGATTTGGATCATAAGCGCCAGGTGTCAGATTGTTCTGATAGGTATTCAGCCAGTCATTTTCCAGTTTCTCAGACAATGTCCTGCGCATGAACTGTCTTGCGGCACGGATAGCCTTTGGATCGATTTCATCCATCTTTTCAGCAATCATCATTTCACTTGGTAGCGTCAATGTCAGATCACGTAACGCTGGATCAAGATGAGTATCCGTCAGTACAG
>CAVJQJ010000005.1:0-5740 GCA_963651715.1 Anaerovoracaceae bacterium | reverse complement strand
GCGTACCGTTCTGACAGGTCCGCCTGGGAATCGACATCAGCAGAACCACCAGTCAGGCCGTTACGGGCCAACGCGAATCTGTTTGTTCTGACCGCGTCGTTGTAGTTGTCATCCAGTGTGTTCTTGTTCAGCTCATAGACGGCGTTCTTCTGTTCGTCATAGAGGTCCTGACGGGTGCTGCGTCTGTCGGTGTAGACGTTCCCGGCCGCAATGGCGTCGTTCAAGGCGTCATAGTCGGAGACGGTCTTGTAGCCTGTTCTAGTGATGTCCAAATCGGGGTGAAGTTTGTAGGTGTAGGCCTCCTGTTTGGTCGGCAGTGTGTAGGTGGTGCCGTCACTGTTGTAGTAGGTTTTTGACGCGTCGAATTGGTCGGCGGCGGTCAATGGGTTTTCGCCCTGGTAGCTGTTAAAGATGTTGTTGATGGCGGCAATGGCTTGTTTCATGGTTTCCTGCCGCTGCTTTTCGAGTTTGTACGCTTTGTTGGAACCCCCACCTTTTCCCATGTGTTACTCCTTTGTTGTTAATTTCATGTGTCTGTAAACTGTGTTGAATCCGTACCTTTTGTGGATTCTCTCCATTCCTGCGGAGACCGCGCATTCAATCCAGTTGATGCCCGACTGGTTACACCAACGGATAAACTTGTCGAGGAAGTTCCTCATGTACTGTTCAAGGTTCTTGCCGCCCATGGCGAGTACGTTGCAGCCGACTTTGCCGGATGGATAGGGGATGATTTCAAAGGCGATTGCCATGAAGGGGATGTCCATGTCGGTAAAAGCGACGCCTAATGTCCATTGTCCTGCCTTTGCCATTCGGTAGATGTCTGCTGTGTCGTATTCGTCATGACAGGCTTTGTCGACACACCGCTTGTAGAGATGTTCCACATCGAGCCAATACGTGTCGACTTCATCCGGTGAAAGGAATTTCAGCTTCACATTACCCCCAGGTCGTTGTAATAGGCGGTCAGCGCGTTGAGACGGAAGTCCTTGCCGTTGTCGCATCTGAATCTGAATGAAAATTCTGTCCCCATACATTCAATCGGGAGGATGCCGCCTGAATAGCTCCTGCCGGCAACACGCACTTCATCTGTGAAGTATTCGTTGGAGTTGTCGTATGTGATGGTGCAGTCATCAGAATCGACTTCAAACTTGCCTGAATAGGTGTTTGCGTCTGTGCCGATGGACAGATAGCAGTCTCCGTCAATGTCGATGTCGATGCCGTAAATCTGTTTCAGGACACCTGGCTTCTTGAAGTTCATGTACGGAATCTGTACGACAACTTCATACGGTCTATCAATGAATCCGCTCTGGATTGTGTATTCCTTATCATCAACGGTAATCTTTCCATCAACAGCGTCATACCTTACGTTGTCAATCAGGACATATTGCCCTGCCGTGTCTGTCAGGACGGTGTAGTTGTCAACGCTTGTATCGTTGTGGGTGATGGTGATGTATTCGCAGTTGACGTCATCTTCGTAGGCATCTTCATCAAGTTTGTAGATGTCGTTGCCAGAACGGATGTACAGCGTTCCATCAAGCTCTGCCCAGTTGTCCACGGCAACCGGCAGTTCATAGCGTGACCATGCAGCAATCTTTGCTGTTCGGGAAACGGAATACACAAAGACCTGTTTGCCGATGGCACACATATATTTGCCTGTGCCGTAGAAATAGGTGGTCAGTGGCTCAAAGTCACCCCTGCTCCTGATGACAGGTCGAACGATGTCGTCAATAGGTGTGCCGATGTCCACATCACCGAGCTGATATGTCAGGGAGTATGTCGTGATGGAACGGAACCCGTAGTCGGACAGAAAGTACAGGTCGCCTGAGACGGTCGCCAGTGAACGGCTGAAGCTGGAGCCTACGTTTTCAATGACGGAATCAAGACTGTTTGCTGTCGGGTCTGGGTCGATTGTCCATACCTGAACACCGTTACGCATGAGCATACACATCTTGTCCTGATATAGACCGATAGCCTTGACTGCCCTGGCTCCTCTTGCGTTCATGCCGGTAGGCAGGAAACCCGCGTCATCGGCTTCTGACCAGTTGGTGCAGTCTGAAGTTTTGCAGTAACGGACGGTATCACCTGCCGTACCGACAGCCCATATCTTCGACTTCGCTTTGTAGCAGATAGTCGTGTGAGGACAGTTGCTGTCGGTTACTTCAGCACCGTTGTAGTAGTGCCGAGTGTTGCCGTTGCTGTGTGTGGCTGCGACATAGAAGTAGCCGTTGAACAGGTCAACGAACGGGATGTCTTTCAGCGCGGTATCGGGATAGCTGGTTGAGGTGAGTTTGTGCGCTTTGAAGAGGGTGTTCGCGTGCGTGATGTCAGATGAGCCACAGTAGAACGTGTTCAGCACACCGTTTGCGGAGAACAGACCTTTCGTGCCATCTTCCAGTGTGGCAACCTTGGTCAATCCAGGTCTCTTCTCTGTTGCCAGACCTGAAGTGACATGGGCGTTCTTGATTTCAATCAGACGGTTCGCATCGGATACAGCCGCACCTTTCTGGTGGTCGATACCCAGGTCAAACTTGTTGAATGTGATGGTTGCCATCAATCTTCCCTATAAATGAATTTGTCACCGGACCGAACAACATAGCCTTTGCGTTCGATTGGATGTCTGATGAAGTACCGTCTGTTTTCGTGCTGTTTGGCTTTCTCTTTAGCCATCATGCTCTGGAACAGTTGGAGAGTTACCTGATAGTCAGGCATACGGTAATGAGCCTGTGCCATGTACAGTGCGAACAGGAACACAAGTCTGTCCGGCACGCCGGGACGGTCGTCGTCGCGGGTAAATCTTGGTCGTTCCTGTATGTACTCAATCAGCAGGTCGTATGGTCCTTCATCAGGGATTGGATAGAGTTCAATCTGCCCGTCAAGCGTGTCGTAACGCAATGGCTGGCTTCGCCCGTCGTCTTCTCTCAGGCGTTCACTGATGCCCTGTCTGAGTTTCCATCTGTTTTCGCCTGAATCGACAATCCACATGGAGATGACGGAACCCGGGTCTATGTTTTCGTCCTCTTCATCGTTGTGGTAGTCGTACAGGTACGAACCTGCTTCCAGTTTGATGCGTGTTTTCTTACGCATCGGTGTCGGTTCTAACTGGTCATAAACCGCCTGATGTGCTTCCTGCAGGAAACTGTCCAGGATGGATTTGTTGTTGTTCGCACTTGGTCCTTGGGAAACGTAACCTAGGCGTGTACGCAGTTCAGTGATCAGCTCACCGTATGTCTTGTAACGCTGTATCAGTGGATTACTCATTGATTCCTCCTCTCAAACCCTGCCATGCTTGGACTGTTGCTTTATGTCTGGCAGAACAGTCCGCATACCGTTTTATCAATTCAACATGTGCATCGACCAGATCATCGACTGAATCGCCTGTCAGCTCCGGCACTTCTTCGCAGTCTCTAGCCAATGCACTATCGAGAGCCGGCACCTGTGCCGTTCGCACTGTTTCTTGCCTGCTTAATGACTGACAGCCTGCCAGCATCCAACTTGCAAGTATCAGGCATAGGATTCTTCTTCCGCACATTCTTCAGTTCCAATTTCAACTTGTCATAAACTGTTTCCATTTTGGAAATGGTTGTCTGGTAATCGTCAGCCTGCTTCTGCATCGACTGCTGATAGGACTGTTCTTTTGCCTGTACCAGTTTCTCCGCTTCTGCCTGCTGTTCAGCATGCGCCTGCTGAATTTCTGCCATCTGCTTTCCCAGGCGGTTGCCGTTGACATACCAGCCGGCGACAAAGCCAGTAATCAGAAGAGCCACAGCACAGGCGACAGTCCACCACTTGTTCATTCCAGCACCCCTTTGGCGATACAAGCCTGTTCAGTGAACATCTTGCGTTCAGCGAATTCGGACTGCTTGCCAGCATTGAAATTCTGAACGGGACGGTGGTAACCCATGACACGGGTCCATACTTCGCACTTGGTGCGTTTTGATTCGTTGTTTTTCAGATATTCTTCGTCTGTCATTTTTGATATTCCTTTCAACTGTCCGGAAATTCCGACAGGTTCATTTCCCTATACACATTTTGTATTCAGCTTCTCTGCGTTTCACCAAGCCTTTGAGCTTCTTGCCACCGGCATAAACCCACGACTTGATAGCTGTGCAGGCTCCTGCGTAATCGCCTTTGTTCAGCTTTTTAAGCAAGCTAGAACGCCTGAAATTTCCCACGCCAATGTTGTAAGCAAGAGAGGTGTAGGCATCTGCTTCATACTGGTATAAAGGCACTTTGATGTACTGCCTGATGGCTTCCCAGTGAACACCAGCGTCTTTGACCAGTAATGCTCTTGCCTGAGTTCTCGTAACCTTCTGGTTATCCTTGACATCGCTTCCCGTGTGTCCGTATCCAATCGTCTTTACTCCAACAGCATCTTTATAGGTGTGGTCAACAAAGCCTTCGTAGGAGGCGATGCCGGCGATGCAGGCACAGCTCACTGCGATTGCACCTACTGATTTACGCCAATCCAAATTCATCATGTACTCCTGAACGACATGAGCTGTTTCTCATCAGAAGATTCCCAACTGCTTGATGGCAACATAAAAGGCAATCACCGCTGGAACGCCGTATATGATTGCCTTGATGAGTTTCACGGTTGTTTTGCCCTGGGTGTGAATCTCAGCAATCATTTTCTGGTTCTGCTGTGTCAGTTCCGAGTTCTTGTCCAACTTCTGGCACAGCTTGCTCAGCGTTGCGTCCTGTTTTGTGTTTTGTTGCTGCAGGTCGCTGATTCTCTCGTCCTGACGGTTCAATCGACCTTCATGTTGGACAATCTGAGATTCAGCGATCGCCAAGCGTTCATTCAGCGGTTTCTGCTGTTCCGTCTGCGTCATCAGCTGCCTCTTCGGTTGGATATACGATGTTGAGTGTTGGCAGAAGCGCCAGAACATCCTCGTCTTTATCTGGGATTTCCCGAGTACCTGCAAGCACTTCATCAATGAGCTGATACCCCGTCGACCAGACTGCACTGCGCCATTCACGGAAGCCCAAGCCTTCAGCGTCAAACTTCGCGACTCCAGTGTCGATGTAGGTACAAGCCGCCAGAAGATTGTCGTAACCGAGCTTCTGCGCCTCTGCATCCATCCATGCCTGAATCATGGATTTGTACCTGTTGACCAGTGCTTCCTGCTGTTCTTCTGCTGTTGGTTCAGGAACGGCGACAATCTGGAAACGCCTGTGACCGTCCTCTGCTTCGATTTCGGAAATGTAGCAGTTGCCTCTTCCGTTGCAGAACTGTGCGGCTTCTTCAGGATAATCGTCAATGAAGATTTGGTTTATTGAGTACATGATTTCTCCTTACTTCCAACGCCCGACAGCAACCCATGCAACATATGTAAGTGCACCAGTTGATATTTGCATAGTGAACTTTGATGTTTGCCAGTCTGTTGCTGTTGCAACGGACGCCCCAACAGCAACACCCGGGGTTTCATAAAATGCTTTACCATACGAAACAACTTGATTGTTCGAGAAGTATGAGCATCCCCAACATATCTGAAGACCTGATTTGTACCTGATGTAGTTCGTTCCAGATTCTGCGATGTGCTCCAATGGCAGTCCATCCTCGTCCTCCCTCCACAGCTCATTGAATACGTTTGTACCATCTGACTTTGTGTGAACAATCGAATACGCGAACCCATTCGCTTTGGTGCCAGATCTTCGAAGGTGCACATATCCATCTGCGACGGAGGTTTGAAGCCCCTGCGCCCCATCAAAAAGGATGTCGCCTGTCATCGTCCCGCCAGAC
>CAVJQJ010000004.1:0-3463 GCA_963651715.1 Anaerovoracaceae bacterium | reverse complement strand
TCTTGCCGGAAACGTTCAGGATCATGCCACCCAAGGAATAACCCTGGTTTGCATTCGCTTTCACACGCCAGTCTGCACGCTGCACGTATTCCTTGACGGAGGATTCAACATCGACCAGCGTACGTTTGTCCTGACGAATACGATGGCGCTGGTCACGGTAGGTAGCATAGGCACGGAAAGTCTTGGTGTGGTTGGCAGACAGCAGCGTCTGTTCAACAATATCCTGAACCTGTTCGACGGTTGGAGCTGTGCCTTCATAACGGTGTCGCAGGACTTTCAGTGTCTGCTGGGTCAGCAGCTCAGCCTCATCAGCGGCAAATTCGCCGGTGACACGGCCAGCCTTGGTCAATGCAACGGTGATGCGCTTGGCATCGAAGGGTACATCCAGCCCATCACGCTTGATGATGCGCTGTGGGAGGGGGGGCATGACGGGAGCACGTACTAAAACTTCATCTAGTTTATTCTCTTGCTCTACCGTGCTCATCTCACTCTCCACTTAACCTAATGATTTTATTAAATATATTAAATAACAGACATTCCGTCTTTACGCAGTAGAGGAATACTCTAACACATTTCCAAATTCTCTGCTGACGCTCAAAACACTAATCAATATTTCACCATAACGGAATATAATTTTGACCGTGAATAAAAATTCTTAAAAACATTACCTTAAAAACTCTTTTCATAAAGATTTAGCACTTAGCCAATTGAAAACTAGTTTTTATACAACAATCTCAGACCAGATCATCCAGCACACGACGACGGAACTTCACCCCAAGTTTTTCCGCAATGGCAGCACATGCCTTTACATCAACATCAGGCAGTCCATCGACAGCTGTGACAGTCACATCAGCCCCTGCATCGTGGGCGCTTTTGACAAAATCCAGCATGGACTGATATGCCCCAGGGAATTTTGGACGGCAATGGCGGATATAGACTTCCTCATTCTGGGCATTCAGGGAAACCGAAATGGTCGGGATAACTGCAGCAATCTCAGGTGCGACATCGCGGCCATACATCTGATTGGCAAGACCATTGGTATTCAGGCGCAGGTTGGTGATGCCCTTTTCACGCAGTCGACGGGCAACCTCCAGCATGACATCCAGACGGGCGGTGGATTCCCCCATCCCACAGAATACAACCTCATCGTATTCGCCGGGTTTGCCAGCCGCCTCCACCAGTTCCTCAATTGTTGGATTGTGCTGGAGACGCATACTGTATTCTTTCACGGACCAGGAACCATTGAATTTAGGGCAGAACGCACAACGGAGCATGCCACAACGGTTGGTGAGATTCAGGTAACGGCTATTTCTGATGGTATAGCCGACGTTTTCAGCTTCTTCTGCCGAACTTGCCATGATTGCCTCCTATCATCAAGAGATGCTGTCCATCGGAACCTGACAGCAGGACCAGTCAGGAGCATGTCATCTCATCTCCTGACCGCATATATTGCCAATCTTATTCCACTGTGACGGATTTCGCCAGATTGCGGGGCTTGTCGACGTCGGTACCTCTGACCAGTGCAGTATGGTATGCCAACAGCTGCAGTGGAATGACGTGCAGGATTGGGGACAGCAGACCATAGTTTTCCGGCATACGGATGACATGGACGCCTTCTTCGCTGACGATCTTGGTATCAGTGTCGGCGAAGACATAGAGCTGGCCACCTCTTGCACGGACTTCCTGCATGTTGGACTGGAGTTTTTCCAGCAGGTCATCGTTCGGCGCGATGGTGACGACTGGCATACGGTCGGTAACCAGTGCAAGCGGTCCATGCTTGAGTTCCCCGGCTGGGTAGGCTTCGGCATGGATGTAGGAGATTTCCTTGAGCTTGAGCGCACCTTCGAGTGCAATCGGGAAATGGATGCCGCGCCCCAGGAAGAGCGCATCGTCATGACGCGCGAACTGGTCTGCCCAGGCGATGATCTGAGGTTCAAGTGCCAGCACGGAGGAAACAGCAGTTGGCAGATGACGCAGTGCGTTCAGATGGGCTTTTTCCTGTTCTGGAGTCAACCGTCCATTAAGTTTTGCGAGAACCAGTGCGAGCAGGAAGAGTGCTGTGAGCTGGGTGGTGAATGCCTTGGTGGAGGCGACACCGATTTCAACACCTGCCCGGGTGATGTAGGACAGCAGACATTCACGGACCATGGCAGAAGTGGAGACGTTGCAGATGGTCATGGTCTTGTCCATCCCAAGCTGCTGGGCGTGACGCAGTGCCGCCAGGGTGTCTGCGGTCTCACCGCTCTGGCTGATGGTGACGATGAGTTTGTCCTTGGATGGGACACTGTCACGGTAGCGGTATTCACTGGCGATTTCGACCTCAACAGGAATCCGGGCAATGGATTCAATCCAGTATTTGGCGGTGGAACCTGCATAGTAGCTGGTGCCACAGGCCAGGATGAGGATGGACTTGATGTCTTTCAGGGTGTCTGCGGCCTTTTCACCGAAGAGCGCTGGGGTGATGGTTTCCAGCCCCTGTAATGTGTCAGAGATGGCTCTTGGCTGCTCGAAGATTTCTTTCTGCATGAAGTGGCGGTATGGACCAAGGTCAGACATGCCAGAGAAGATGGAGACGGTCCGGATGTCACGGGTGACCTTTTCACCGGATTTGTCATAGATAGCATAGTCACCGAGACGGATGTCGACGATGTCGCCTTCTTCGAGGTAGATGAACTTGTCTGTGGTGCCAGAGAGTGCCAAGGCATCGGATGCGAGGAAGTTCTCGCCCTGCCCGACACCGACGACAAGTGGCGATCCCTGACGGGCACCGACGAGACGCTGTGGATCGTCATTGCAGATGACAGCAATGGCGAATGCGCCCTGAAGCTGTGCAGTGGCTGCACGGACAGCCTGGAGCAGATCACCCATATAACAGGCATCGATGAGGTGGGCGATGACTTCAGTATCTGTCTGGCTCTGGAAGACATAGCCTCGTGCCTGCAGTGCAGCACGGAGGGCAGCATGGTTCTCGATGATGCCATTATGGACAAGCGCAATGCGTTCACCGGAGAAATGTGGGTGGGCATTGTCTGTCGTTGGCGCACCATGGGTTGCCCAACGGGTATGGGCAATGCCCAGGGAACCGTTGAAGGACTGGGTGTTGACCTGATTTTCCAGCTGGGCGACACGGGCGGTACTGCGGGCACGCTGCAACCGTCCTTTCCGATTGACCGCAATCCCACATGAGTCATAGCCTCTGTATTCAAGACGTTTCAGCCCTTCCAGCATGACTGGAACGACATTACGTTCAGCGACTGCTCCAACAATACCGCACATTTCATCAACTCCTTAGCGCCATTCAAACTGGCAATACACCATGTCTTCCCATGGATAAATTCATAAACCTGTAGATTATCATAAGAGTACTGGATATGCTTCTTTTAACTCCGATACTGATGAAAAAGAGAGAGAAAAGCTACCCACCGGCATAGCCGGTGGTTCTTCATATCGCCTGTAAGGCTCT
>CAVJQJ010000003.1:0-7068 GCA_963651715.1 Anaerovoracaceae bacterium | reverse complement strand
CTACCCAGACGGCAAGAGCGACATCGGCAGCTACATGTGGCCACTTGATATCACCTTCTACGGACACCTCAATGGCAAAGACATCCCGAAAGAAACCATCAAGATTTCATACCACCCAGCCAAAGGCGTTTACGACGTACCACAACGGTTGAAAGAACTGATGGGCGAAATCCCGACGAAACCCGAGAAACCCGAGAAACCCAACGGCCTCAAGGCGCTTGGCAATCCATGAAACAGACACCTGGAAGGAAAACTGACATGACACTGAAAAAAACCATCCCCCTCCTGCTCGCAGCCTCCCTCATGGGCATTACGGCAACCGCCTCCGCTGGGGACTTCACCATCTACCACTCCAGCCAGCACAACATCCGGATCGTCAACACCGCCAGAAACGGCTACACCTACCAGTCATAGAACATGCCGAAACACATCAACGAAGGCCAGCCAAACTGGCAGATGACCAACGGACGTCTCGAAACCATTGGCATCAACTGCACCCGCAACCGTTGCGATATGGCGGATGCCTATATCTTTGAGAAAGGCAACACCCGCTTTGAAATCATCCAGATCGATTACATCAGTGAAGGTATGCCACGCATCTATCGCCCCAATATGCCGAATGGCGCCGTTGCTGAACTCACCGTCTACCTGAACGGCAGACAGAAACAGCACTACTGGCTGTTTGACTGATTGAAACAGAAAGGAAACGCGATGAACCTGAAAAAAATCCTCACACTGGCAGCCATCCCGGCACTGGCACTCGCCCTCACCGCCTGCGGGGGCAAGAAAGATTCCCCCAAAGCACCCGCCGCATCCGCTTCCGCGTCAGGTGGTCCAATCGAAGTCACCGGCGAAAACTACATCGCCGAATGGCGTTCTGATCCAAACGGCTCCATCAAGAAATATGTCGGTCAGACAATCAGGCTGACCGGTGTCGTTGACCACATCATGGATGGTTCCCTCGGCGAAGGTCCCGAAAAACTCGGCATCGTCTTCAAGGGCAAAAACCCCGCAAACATCGAGCTGGGTCAGGCCGTCTTTCCGAAAGACAGGATGGCCGCCGTCAAGAAGCTGAAAGAAGGCGATAAGTTCACCGTCACCTGCAAGGGCATCAAGAACATCATGCTCCCATCCTGCGTGGATGCGGTGCTTGAAAAATAACCAGAAAAAATAAAAGAGAATAGAGATGGATCTGAAAAAATCCTCACACTGGCAGCCATCCCGGCACTGGCGCTGGCACTCACCGCCTGCGGGGGCAAGAAATCTCCAGCCCAATCACCAGCCGCCTCTGCTTCCACCGCATCAGCGTCCGCACCATCAGCACCCGTCAGCGTCGATGCGGACAGCTGGGCAGCAGAATGGAGCAGCGACAAGACAGCGTTTCACAAAAAATACGTCGACCAGAAAATCAGACTCTCTGGCGAAGTCGAACGCACCGTCGATGGCATCGCGCTGCGCGTCCGCTCCGGCATCCTCTTCAAAGTCAAGGACAAGACCAAGGCAGATCTGGTCCAGGCATTCACCGACAATGACCTGATTCCAGTCCTGAAGAAAATGAAAGCAGGCGACAAAGTCACCGTATCGTGCATTGCGAAAGAGAATCCACTCTACCCGACCTGCGACAACGCAGTCATTGAGAAATAAACCGTATTCCGGCACCTGTCACCGTCACCTGTACCAGCGTCGCCAACCCAGTCATGACCTCCTGTAAAGACGCCACCATCGTCAAATAATCAGGCAGTCATTACCTGACATTCAGGGAACCTCATGACAGGTTCCCTTTTTTATTGCGGAACCGCATACAAGACAGCTATCGCACCTTTTCCATCAGTTCTATCAACTTTCTATCAAATACGATCAGATTCAATCATTCAATCGATTGATTGATAGAAAAAGAGACATCCGTGATAAAGCAGAATAGCGTAACAATACTGGACTCTTTAGGACACCTGAGCTAATATTTTTTTCATGGGGATCAACCTGTCATATGAGAGGAGTATCATGAAAACCAGACAGCTTCTCACACTCACAGCAGCATCGCTTCTGACGCTGGCGCTCACCGCCTGCACCAGTCAGAAATCCCCTGTCGAAAAACCGGTCCCTATCGCACCCGGCGCACCGATCGAGATCAACGCCGTGGACTACGTCGCCGAATGGCAGGCTGACAGCACTGTAGCCTCAAAAAAATACCTCGGCAGGCAGATCTGCCTCACCGGCAGGCTCCACCACATCGTGAACGGACCGGAACTCAGGACAAAATCCAGCATCGTCCTCGAAGGCAGGGATCCGGAAAACCTTGAATTCGTACAGGCCATCGTACCAGACGAAAAACTGCCCGAAATCCAGCAGTTCAAGGAAGGCAGCCAGATCACCGTCAACTGCACCGCCATCAAAAACGCCGCCCTGCCGACCTGCACAAACACCGTCATCGAGAACTGACGCTTCTGCAGGAGCCATGGCGGCCCCAAAAACCGATGGAGCTGTCCACAATAAGGAACAGAAACAGACAACAAACCTGAAACGCGGAGAAATATCCGAAAAATAACACCTGATTTGTCCTGAACCCATCAGAAATAAGCGAAAATAAGAAATGAGAGCAACCCCCGCATAAAAGGAGAAACACTATGGTTATCAGTGGCGCAATCGCAGTCGTCGTTGTCATTTTTCTGATCTGGTACGCAATCGTCGGCAACGGCCTCATCCGGCTGAGAAACTACAAGGAAGAAGCCTGGAGCGGGATCGATGTCCAGCTCAAACGCCGTCATGACCTCATCGGCAACCTGGTCAATGCCGTCAAAGGCTCCATGCTGCATGAAAAAGACATGATCTCGGAACTCTCCAGCCTCTACACACAGGCACGGATGGCACGCGGCATCCAGCAGACCGCCTTCCTCGAATCCCAGCTGTCCAGTTCCCTGAACAAACTCCTCGCCGCTATCGGCAAAGACCCCGAACTCCGTGGCAACAGCAACGTCCTCCAGCTGCAGGACAACCTCTCCGAACTCGAAGACGACCTCCAGAAAGCCCGCCGCTACTACAACGGCTGCGTCCGCGAGTACAACAACAAGATCGAAATGTTCCCATCCAGCATCGTCGCCCAGACCAAGCATTATGAGAAAGCGGATTTCTTTGAACTCACCGAAGGTGGCGCCATCGAAGCCCCTCAGGTCAACTTCTGGAAAACCAAGAAATGCCCATTCTGCGGTGCAGATGTCCAGGAACACTTCACCACCTGTCCATCCTGCGGCGCGAAACAGATGGACAAAGCCTGAACAGCAGGCATGGCTGGCAGGTCCAGCCGATGATGACAGCAGGACTGTGAAAGGAATACCGATGATCAGAAAACAGATAGCATCCATCTTCACAGCAGTCACCCTGATGGTGATGGCCTTGTTCACCGCCATCACCCTGCCGGACGGCACCAAACCGGTCGTGACAAAAGCCTACACCGGCAAACTCGGAGAACGGGGCGAAGACTACCGGATGACCGGAGATATGTCCTTTGAGACCACCCGCATGCTGAAACCAAAAGAAGGCTTCACCGTTGTCGTCGGCTGGCCAAAAGGCGTCATCACGCCAAAGGATGAACAGACATGGGCAAGCACCCACCGCACGCAGGCACTGGCCATCATCATCGGAATCGTCATCCTGGCGCTGGCATACTTCTGGTTCAGGCACTTCCGCAAGAAAACGCCCCCAATCTACCCGATCTTCACACCGCCTGCAGACATCACACCGGGCACAGCAGCCTTCATGGACAACGGCAGCAAATACGTCCCATTGATGCTCCAGTCAGACCTCATGTGGTCTGCCGTCCAAGGCTTCTGCCAGCTGGATTTCTCCAATAAAAAAGCCCCGGTCTTTGTCTGGAAAGATAAAGCCGTTGAGAACAGCGCTGAAAAAGCCGAACCGGCCAAACCTTCACCTTTCGACAACATGAAGAAAAGCGGACCCAAACGCCGGGCAAAGAAAACCGAATCCTTGGCAACCCAGGTCGCGCATGCCCTCTTCGCCGTTGTGGACAGCATCACCCTCGGTACTGACAAGAGAGGCCGCAAGGCGCACAACACCCTACTCTCCGCATGGAACCACCTGTACCAGTTCTACAAGCCAAGACTCAAGGACGCCACCGACTTCAAATTCATGCCCGCCATCTGGGCATGGCTCATCGGACAGGTCTGCCTGCTCGGCATCCTGAGTGACATCTGGTATCCGAACAACTTTGACACGCTCACCATGATCTGGCTGCCCCTCATCACCTGTGGCTTTGGACTCTTCTGTATCGCAGTCACATGGGGGGCATGGACCGGCCTTAAGGAAGCCATCTGGCGTTATGGTGTCAGTGGATTGGCCATCCTGCTGGCAGTCGTCTCATTCGGCATCAACTGGTACATCTTCGATGAAGACACCATCCTGACCGTCTTCTATACCCTCATGTACCTCCTCCCGGCGGCTTTCCTCTATAAATTCCATGAAGTCCCGACCAAGGAAGGCATCGAAGGCCTGCAGGTCACCGAAGGCATCAAGATGTACATCAACATCGTCGAAAAACATCGGCTTGAAATCATCAACGCACCGGATGACACCATCGAGCAGTATGAAGCCATCCTGCCATATGCCATCGCACTGGGCTGTGCCGAAGCATGGGAAAAACGGTTTGCCCCGGTACTCGCCCAGATCAACTACATCCCAGAGTGGATCACCCCTGACAGCCGTGCCGTATACCGGCCGGTCGAATACGAAACCTGGGATGAACGGCAGCAGCGGCTGTATGAAGAAAGAATGCGGCGCGATATGTTCGCCTCCTTCACCACAGCGGTACCGGTATCCGTGGACAACGCCATCAAGGATGCCATCACCGACAGCCAGCAGACCCGCATCAGCATCTCCTCGAGCGGCGGCGGCAGCAGCTCCAGCAGGGGAGGCTGGTCATCCGGCTCCTCCGGTGGCAGCTCCGGCTCCTCCAGCTCCGGTTCTTCCGGTAGCGGCTCCGGTGGCGGTGGCGTCGGTGGCTGGTAAGCCTGACCAAGACCTCAGATGGCAGCATCTGGGGTCTTTTCCGTTTCACCCCATCAACCCATGCAGACAGAAAGGGCATTCACCCGTAGGGATATGCGCATTTAGAAATAGAAGAATGTGTCGTTCGCCTTCAGTTGTCCAGAGCCCCCTTCCCGTTCACCGACATAACCGTTGACTGCGAAGTTGAAGAACCAGGCACCCTCAGTATTCACTTACAGAAAATATGACAGTGAATCAATAGGATATTGCATTCTCTCAACACCGAAAACGGGGTCTCCAATATGTCAAATTTCAGATATGATACGCCCCGTTATTTTTACAAAGGGTCACTATGCTCGCATCTTTAGTCAGCGCAATCAACGATTTCATGTACGGCAAACTGCTGATTGTCATGCTGATGGGAGGCGGTGCCTACTATACCCTGCGGACTGGTTTCATACAGGTGCGGATGCTGAAAGAAACCCTGCGTGTCATTCTGGAAAAACCGGAGAAGGACACGGGTGTTTCCTCTTTCCAGGCGCTGATGGTCTCAACAGCCTCACGTGTCGGCACTGGCAATATCGTCGGTGTGGCTTCTGCCCTTTGTCTGGGTGGTTTCGGCGCCATGTTCTGGATGTGGATTGCCGCATTCCTGGGCGGCGCCTCTGCCTTTATAGAAAGTACGCTGGCACAGATTTATAAGAAGCGGGGCGAAGTCAGCAGTTATGGCGGACCGGCTTACTATATCGAGAGCGCCTTCAAAAGCCGTTTTCTGGCAATTCTCTTTTCCTTTGCACTGATTGCCACGTATGGGTTTGGCTTCAACCTGCTGTGCTCTTTCAATCTGCAGTCCACGTTCGATTCGTATGCGTTCTATGACGAATCAACAACGCCCTGGATTATCGGCGGTATCCTGGCACTGCTGGTCGGTTGGTGCCTGTTCGGTGGTGGACGCCGTGTGATCAGGGGCGCTTCGGCACTGGTGCCGGTGATGGGCGTTTTTTATATCGCCGTCGCGGTTGTGGTCACCTTGATGAATGTCAACAATCTGCCTGATGTCTTTACCTGAATCTTCAGTGAGGCATTTGATTTTGAAGCAATCTTTGGCGGACTGGCTGGCTCCTGCCTGATGCTGGGGATCAAACGTGGCCTCTACAGTAATGAAGCCGGCGTCGGTTCTGCACCAAACGCCGCCGCTGCGGCAGATGTCTCACATCCAGTCAAACAGGGACTGGTCCAGATGTTCTCCGTATTCATCGATACCTTGCTGCTCTATTCCGCAACCGCATTCATGTGCATGAGTTCTGGTGTGGAAGCAACCAAGGAACTGGCAGGTGCGCCTTACGTGCAGGCGGCATTGGCGGCCACGATGGGAGACTGGGCCCGCATCTTCATCACGGTGTCGATGATCCTGTTCGCTTTCACAACACTGCTGGGCAATCTTTACTATGTCGACAACTGTCTGGCCTATATTTTCGGCAGACTGCCTGGCAGGACTTTCATGACCTGCTACCGAATCATCGCCTGCATCATCATCTTTGTCGGCGCAGGCTCCAGCATGGATCTGCTGTGGGATATCTCGGATTTCACCATGGGGCTCATGGCGCTCATCAATCTGCCGGTGATCTGTATCCTGGGCAGACCAGCCCTGAATGCGCTGAAAGATTACAGGCAGCAGCGCAGGGAAGGTAAGAACCCGGTATTCCTGGCGAAGCATATCGGCCTCAAGACCAAGACGGATTACTGGCAAGGGTGATTCCCCGGCAACCGGATACCGGTCATCGTCAATCACATCATAAAGAAAGGGCTGCATGGGTAATAATGCAGCCTTTTTTGTCATAAGAAAACCCCCAGCTTAGCTGGGGGTTTTCTTATGACAAACAGAAAGACCACCCTGCCCTGCAAGGTGGTCTTTGTTTTCAGCACGCCTGAAAGAACAGGGATTATTCTTTCATGATCTTTCTGAGTTCCTGAGGGAAATCATAAGCCTTCTTGGCTGGATCATATTTGACGTCGAAGGTCTTGTCCTTGAACGCATCTGCCTGATGGGATGTGAGTAGTTTGACGTTC
>CAVJQJ010000002.1:11561-12637 GCA_963651715.1 Anaerovoracaceae bacterium | reverse complement strand
GAGCTGATTCGTAGTTATGGCGGAAAAGTCAGCGGTTCCGTATCCAAGAAAACAGATTATGTGCTCGCAGGTGAAGAGGCTGGGAGCAAACTTGAAAAAGCCAGGACATTGGGCGTTGCCGTGCTTTCTGAAGAAGAATTCTTCGCAATGCTCAGACCTGAACAGGCATAACCTAACTGAAGAAATACCATGAGTGTTAGAAAAATTCTCAAAATGGGCAGACAGCTGCTCCTTGAAGAATCCGAACCAATCACCGAATTCAATACCCCAGAACTCCATCAACTGATTGCTGACCTCTGGGAAACCATGAAAGACACCGATGGGGCAGGGCTTGCTGCTCCCCAGATCGGTGTCCTCAAACGGGTCGTTGTTTTTGGGTATGACAAAGACTACCATCCAGAAAACATGGATGCAGTGCCGGCAATGGTCCTGATTAATCCAAAGCTGACACCATTGACCGATGAATTCGACGAACGCTGGGAAGGCTGCCTCTCGATTCCTGGTATGCGTGGTGCAGTGCCACGGTATACCAAGATCCGTATCGAAGCATTCGATGTATTCGAGAATAAATTCACACGTGATGCTGATGGTTTCCTTGCCCGGGTCGCCCAGCACGAATGTGACCATCTGGATGGCATCCTGTATCCAATGCGGATGCTCGATCTGGACTGCTTCGGTTTCAACGATGCGTTTGAGGAAGATGACGCAGAAGAAGGTTGTTGAAAATCATATAGAGGGCAACCAGCCTTGGCTGGTTGCCGGGTTCAGAAAAGGCTAGAACTTCTCGTCAGGGCGGAGATAACGCCATTTCCCGGGAGGTAGCGCTCCCAGCCTGACTTTCCCGATACGGACGCGTTTCAGTCCAATCACTTTCAGCCCGACCGCTTCACACATACGGCGGATCTGGCGTTTTTTCCCTTCAGTCAGTGTGAACCGTAGCTGGTCCTCATTCTGCCATTCGACTTTCGCAGGCTTCAATGCCTGTCCATCCAGTTTCAGTCCATGGCGGAGAAGCTGCAGGTCCTTGTCTGGCAGGCGTCCGGCTTTCTGATAGCGGACGCGGACCAGATATTCCT
>CAVJQJ010000002.1:0-11551 GCA_963651715.1 Anaerovoracaceae bacterium | reverse complement strand
GTTGTGGAATCCTCACCGATCAGCCTTTTGGCAATGCGTCCATCCTGCGTCAGCACCAGCAGCCCAACCGAATCGATATCCAGTCTGCCGGCAGGAACCAGTCCCCGTTTCTGGGAAGGCTTGAAACGGATTCTGGATTTATCCTCTTCCCAATGGGTATCGTTGTTCACCAGAGCCACTGCTGGCAGATAGCCATCCTCTGCTTGGCCACTGACATAACCGACAGGTTTATTGATCAGGATGGTGACACGTTGTGCCTGTTCTTCCGAGGCACGTTTATCCACGGAGATTTTCTGGGAGGGCAACACCTTGCTGCCCAACTGGGAAACAACCTCACCATCAACACGGACCCAGCCACGCTCAATCCATACATCTGCTTCACGTCGGGAACAGATGCCCAATTCTGACATCCGTTTTGACAGTCGGACAGGTTCACTCATAATCACTACTCACAAAAAGTTGGCAGATTGGTTACCGTCGGCTCAGGACATCGATCATGTCACGTTCAAACTGAATCTGCTGGCGTGGATTTTCCAGAACCTCACCGTCAATCAGGAAAATGTCTTCAATCCGTTCGCCCAGTGTCATGATCTTCGCCGTATGCAGATTGATATGGTGTTTACTGAACACCCGTGCGACCGCATACAGCAGGCCTCGGTAATCGTTGCCGATAATACTCAGCACAAATTTATCGCCCGTGTCTTCTCTCAGGTCGATGGTCGGCGAAACAGGAAAAATCCTCGACTTGCGTGACAGTTTTGGCGCAGAAGGGGCAGGCAGCTCTCCTGGGGTCTTCAGCAGTTCCGACAGCTCATGTTCAACAAGGGAAATGATATCCCGGTAATTCTTCTCGAATCCCTGTCGTGTCACCAGGAAAGTATCCAGTGCATACCGCTGTTTAGTCGTATGGACCTTCGCATCCAGAATGGCGAAATTCTTACGGTCAAAATAACTGCAGATCCAGGAGAAAAGATCAGGACGGTCCAACATATAGACGGTGACCTGAAGTCCCTCCCCGATAGGCGACAGGCGGCATTTTACAACAGGGTCCTTTGTATTTGCACGCCAGAAAAGATTTCGGGTATGCCACGCAATATCCGATGCATCATTTCTCAGGAAATAGACAATATCCAGTTGTTTCCAGAATTCTTCATGTGAGGATTCTGGCAGACCGTATAACCGCAGGGTTGCCTTTGCCTCTTTCTGCCGTTTCTCAAGCTCATGGTCAACCGAAATCTCTTCGCCACCCAGCACCCGCAGGGTCTGGTAGAGTAGGTTTTCCATCAACTTGCTTTTCCAGGCATTCCAGATGTTCTGGGCAGTTCCCTGGATATCCGCAACAGTCAGTAGATACAATGCGGTCAGACGACGCTCATCCTGGATGATGGCGGCGAACTCATTGATGACATCAGGATCAGAAAGATCGCGTTTCTGGGCGAACAGGGAAAAGGTCAGATGTTCCTTGACCAGGAAAACAACCAGTTCCGTGTCTGCTTCGCTCATCCCATGCTGGTTGCAGAAATGTCTGGCATCCGTCATGCCAAGTGTTGAATGGTCACCCCCACGGCCTTTTGCAATGTCATGGAACAATGCGGCAACATAAAGCACCCACTGCCGGTCAAAACTTGTCATCAGGCGGCTGCAGAGCGGATTCTCATGCGCATAGCGGACCTGAGAGAAATGATGCAGATTTTCCAGAACCTTGATGGTATGCTGGTCAACCGTAAACTGATGGAAAAGGTCATACTGCATCTGTCCGACAATCTTCCCGAAATTCGGCAGATAACGGCCAAGAATCCCCAACTGATTCATATGCTCCAATGCTCGCACAGCAAACCGTTCAGACTGCAGGATTTTAAGGAAAAGCGCATGGTTTTCCCCGTTATTCCTGAAGTCCTTGCCGATATTGACGCGGGCATGCCACATCGCACGCAACGCACGGACAGTCATTTCCTTCAGGTCGGCACGTTGGGAAAGCAGATAAAAAGCCTCAAGGATAGCAGGCGGATATTTCAGGAAAACATCGTCCGTGGCAATATCCAGCAACCCATTCACTTCATTGAAACGCGCATTGATTTTCACCGGTAACTGGGGCTTTGGAAACAGCCTTGTCTGCAGGTTCTGCAGCAGGATCATATTCAGCTGTTGGACAGAATGTGCTGCGCGGTAATACCGTTGCATCATATATTCACTGGCGGCACGCCGGTCCAGTAGTTCCCCGTTTTTTTTGTAGCCGAATGTTTCGGCAATCGGCATCTGCAGGTCGAACAGCAGACGGTCTTCCTCACGTTTTGCCTGGATATGCAGACGGATACGGATATCTTTGAATGCCCGCTCTTTTTTCCGTAATTGTTGCGCTTCAGAGGAAGTCAGCAGTCCCTTCTCAGCGAGCTCGTTCCATGAAAATCCCAACTTGGCAGCCTTTGCTGCCCACAGAATGACATGCAGGTCACGTAGCCCACCAGGTCCCTCCTTGCAGTTGGGTTCAAGGCTGTATGGAGTATCGCCGAATTTTCGGTGGCGTTGCTGGGTTTCCAGCATTTTTGCAATGAAGAACGCCTGAGGATCCATTTCTTCGTCGTAACGGTTACGCATCTCGTCGAATAGAGGGCGGTTTCCCGTGACGAAACGGGTTTCAAGCAGACTGGTCTGGATAGTGATGTCTTTTGAGGCTTCTTCAATGCATTCATCGACTGTCCCGACACTGTGTCCGATGGTTAGGCCTAACGACCATAATTGCTGGATGAATGATTCCAACTGGGCATTCAGGGCATCATCTGGCTTGCTGCCGAGCAGCACCAGCACATCAACATCAGAGTGGGGGAACAGCTCACCACGGCCATAGCCACCGACTGCAGCTAGAGTGTGGTCTTCAGAGAAACCGACAGATTGCCAGAGTGCAGCCAGGATGGTGTCAACACTGCGGCAGAGTGCTTTCAACAGATGCTGCGGGCGGGGATTGCTTTGGAATTCTGCAATCGCCGCACTGCGCATTTCAGCCAACTGCTGTTTAAAAGAAAAATCGGCAACAGGATTCATGACCAATCCCTCACAGAAACTCAATAACAGCAGTGTATACCGATACTATTTAGCGTTGGTGATAAAGTTAGGTGGTGCTGGCATATTTGGGGAAATGGTCAGCACTTCATAACCGGTTTCGGTAACCAGAATCGTGTGTTCCCACTGGGCAGACAGCTTGCGGTCTTTTGTACGGATCCCCCAACTGTCTGGCAGAGAGGCAATGGCACGGCGACCGGCATTGATCATAGGTTCAATCGTGAAAATCATGCCAGCCTTCATTTCCTCGCCGGTACCACGTTTGCCATAATGCAGCACCTGCGGTTCTTCGTGGAATTCAACACCAACACCGTGACCGCAGAACTCACGGACAACGCTCAGGCCGGCATTCTCGATGAACTGCTGGATGGCTTCGCCGATATCGCCGAAATGGGCGCCGGGTTTCACTTCACGGATACCCAGCCACATACTCTGGTAAGTCAGGTTGGCTAGGCGTCTAGCCATGATGGATGGCTCACCTGCAAAATACATCCGGCTTGTATCACCAAAATAACCATCAACAATCACCGTCACGTCGATGTTCAGGGAATCGCCTTTTTTCAGGATCTTGTTGAAATTCGGGATACCGTGGCAGACAACCTCATTCAGGGAAATACAGGTTGCCTTTGGATAAGGTTTATACCCGGGAGGGCAATAGTTCAGCGGTGCAGGAATCGCGCCACGTTCAACGATATATTCGTGGCACAGTTTGTCCAATTCACCGGTTGAAATTCCAGGTTTCACAAAAGGCTCAATGTAATCAAGCACTTCAGCGGCGACCTTGCTTGCCTTGCGGATGCCCTCAATCTGTTCTGGGGTCTTGATGTAAATTCCTGACATACGGTTTCTGAACTTTCTAAAAATCCAAATGAGAAAGGTTATTATATGCCAGCCAGCATCAACCTGCCTCAAAATCATCGAATCAACGTGTTGAATCCTGCTATAATCCGTCAATCACGGAGAGGTGGCAGAGTGGTTGAATGCGCCGGACTCGAAATTCGGTATACGGGCAACCGTATCGGGGGTTCAAATCCCTTCCTCTCCGCCAACCTTTCTTTTCATCAGGTCCCGTAAGACCTCGATTCCCTAAAAGATTCCTTATATTTCAGTAGAGTGGTGTATGTACCATTGAGGGATGAAATTAAGTTTCATCATCTGTCGGTGGCTGTGTCAAAGATTTCTGTATCTCAAAAGTAACGCTTTATCGTGTCATACCTGTTGAAATGTCGAACAGAATAAGTTTTCTGTGAATTTGTTTCTTGTTTAAATCATCCTGCTTGGATAGAATCAAATCCGTACTGATAAGCGAAATATAGGATTCATGCAATGACGAATGTTAGACCAAAGTTTGCAGCAAACGCCCAGAGATACAGCATCATGCGGGCCATGATAAAAGCGATGAGAAAAAAAGCACGTCTTACGCAGGTTGATCTGGCTCAGAAATTGAACAAAGCTCAGAGTTACTTCAGTAAGATTGAAACAGGTGAACGTGACATCGATTTGGTTGAGCTGGATGTTCTCTGTGATGCATGTAGAACGACGCTTTCCAGCTTTATCAGGGATTACAAGAAGCAGGTCAATGCATCGAAGATTTGAGAAAAATCGGAAAGTTGATTTTAATCAACTCATTTCATGATGCATGCTTGATATTGTTGATTCGCTTTTGGTTGTGCACTGAAAGCGCTTCAATTTTTCAACATTGGTCTGCTTCTTCGCACGGCTGGTAAGGTCGCGTAGCCGGAACGGTGATGCATTGCAGAAAGCCTGTCCCGCCGCATTGCAAAGCGCAGGCCACTGGTTATCGATGTGGGCTTCGTCCAACATCTTCTTCATGTTAAGAACGGCTTCTTTGCTGTCCTCCAGCAGAGCGTCCAGACGGCGAATGACCGTCATGGGGAGAATAACATCGCGGTATTTACCGCGCACATAAACATCGCGCAGGCAGTCGTCGGCAATGCCCCAGATGAAGCTCACTATTTGATTATGAATTTGATTATTATCCATGTCGTGTCGTATCCTTTCAATTCAGGGCAATCACAGCAAGCGAATAGCAGTCGTTGCACTGTCCCGCATCTAAGACACGGGGAATGCCGCCGATATCACCGAGATTCAGTTTATTGTATTTATACTTTGCACAGCCTGCGGTCAGGATAATGGAGTCCTGGGGTAATTTTTCTGCAAATTCTGTATAGTAATTCCGTGATTTCATCCGACCGTCGCCCCCAGCCATGACGACAAATTTGCTGATGGCACCGGATTTCACAGCATCAACCACCTTATCTGCTAGAGCGAGAACCTGCTGATGGGCAAATCCACCGACAATGCTGCCGGTTTCAATTTCTGTAGGTGGCAGACATTTTTTAGCCTGTTCAATAATTGGAGAGAAATCCTTTATGTTGCCATAGGTGCTGTCGATATGATGGTATCCAGGATATCCTGCGGCGCCAGTGGTCCACAGTCTGTCAATGTAGCTTTGAGCGGGCGGAATGATACAGTTTGTGGTCATCAGAATCGGGCCGTTGAAAGAAGCGAATTCTTCCTTCTGTTTCCACCATGCGTTGCCGTAGTTGCCAGCGAAGTGAGGATATTTCTTGAAGGCAGGATAGTAATGTGCAGCAAGCATTTCAGAATGGGTGTCAACATCAATCCCTGTCCCAACAGTCTGTTCCAGCAGCAGTTCAAGATCTTTCAGGTCATGGCCTGAAACCAGAATCCCTGGATTTTTTCTGACACCAATATCAACCGTCGTGATTTCGGGATGACTATAAGAGTCTGTATTGGCTTGATCAAGCAGTGCTAGACCATCGACACCGTATTTCCCGGTTTCCAATGTCAATGCAATCAGATTATCAACTGACAGCGTATCATCCAGTGTTTTTGCGAGCGTTTCCTGAATGAATGCGTCAATTGCTTCATTCTCTGCAAGCAGGGCATTGGCATGTTTGGTGTAAGCGGCCAAACTTTTGATACCATAAGTAATGATTTCACGAAGGCTTCTGATATCTTCATTTTCAGTTGCCAGCACTCCGACCTTGTCAGATGTCGCCTTGGCGATATAGTCCGATTCATCACCATGCCAGATGGCGGCGTCTGGCAAAGAACGTTGGTCGTCCAGTTCTGAAAGCAGGGTTTCTTTGACGGTCAATGTTTCTTTGACCTTTGCGGTTATTGCTTCAAGATCAAAATTTGCATTGGTGATTGTGATGAAGAGATTCGTCGTAATCAGGTGATTGATATCCTGATCAATCACGTTGCCTTTTTCGCGAAGTTTCGTGGTGATGCAGGAAAGTCCTTTAGTGACATAGACTAAAAGATCCTGCATGGCAGCAACGTCAGGTTTCTTGCCGCAGGTGCCAACCTTAACGCAACCCGTTCCTCTGGTTGTTTCCTGACATTGATAGCAAAACATTGGATTTTCCATATGGGGTCCTTTGATTGATTCATCCTTGAATGTCTGTCATTTAAGATTGATGGATTTCAACTGATAGCATGCTAAGGCAATTCAGATGGAAAAAACACCCAGAACGAAGGGGGTGGTTCGAAGAATAGAGTGAGTTTTGGAAATCGCAGTAATATCTTGATGATTTTCAGTTGTCTAATGCAATGAATTATTTGCAGACGGGGAAATCTTCCCATTGGGTGGTATATGCGGGCGATATCTGCTCTTTTTGGGGTTGCCATCCCCTCGAAGAAGCATCGTTTCGTGATATGCGGGTCATCCCGTCGCCGAAACGCTGGTTGATCTCGTCCATGGCCATGATGATAGCTGGTGTGCCATATGAAGTAAACAGGTCTGGTATGACTGAATCTGCATCCATCAGTTCCATCAGGCAGATGCCCGCTTTCTTGTAGGACGCATTGGGATTGACAATCTGGTGCAGTCCATCGATAGCAGTCTTGGTGATCTTGATGGTGTCATCGGTAGGCATCTCGAATGCGAGGCAGATCTGAGGGCTGTGTTGGGGAAGATCAGTCCTGAAACGGTCTGTTTGCAGGAAAATCTGGATGATTCCGGCAACGAGATGCTCTTTCCTCAGGTCTGTGCAGACATGGGAAACATGAAAAGCAATGGCATTTTTCAGCAGACTTAAGTCAGTGACCAATTGACCGAATGACCGGCTTGAGAGCATCTGTTTCCGAGGAGGGCGTATCTCGACCAGTTCAAGGCAGGGAATTTCGTGGAGTTCAGAAATCAGCCGTTTCATTGTGATGCCGTAATCATCTTTCATCTGGTCGATATTGGCGTTTTGAAGGTCATAGGCAGTCATGATGTGCTGACTGACGAGCCTCCTGCGTAGTCGTCGCCCGATACCCCAGACTTCCCCGATAGGAATCTGTTTCAGAAGCCGCTGTTTCTGAATGGCGGTTAAATGGTTCCACGAAAAAACACCGCGTGATCGAGGGTGTTTCTTGGCAATGAATTTGGCGAGTTTTGCCAATGTCTTGGTGGGGGCGATACCGATGCAGGTTGGGATGCTCAACTGATGGAGGATAGTTTCACGGATATTCAATGCTCGTTCCCAGATATCGGTAAATCCCGTCAGGTCAAGAAAGGATTCATCAACGCTGTAACTTTCCTGAATAGGCGAGAAACTGGAAAGAACCTGTTTGCCCCGATTGCTGAGGTCGGCATAGAGCTGGAAATTGCTGGAAAATGCCGTGATAGCCTGATGATGGGATTTCGGTTTGAACCAGGGGGTACCCATCTTGATGCCCATGTTCTTGACCTCTTTGCTTCGGGAAATCACGCAGCCATCATTGCTGGAGAGAACCACGACCGGTTTATGGCTCAGGTCTGGGCGGAATACCCGTTCACAGGAGACAAAGAAATTATCACAGTCAACGAGTGCAATTTCATGATGCGAACAGGTCATCGGGTTTCTTGAATATTTGTTTGATACAGGAAACCACCACACCCCAGATGACAATCTCAAGACCTTCTTTCTGTTCGATGATGGGGTAACGGCTGTTTTCCGGGCGTAGCTGCATAATGCCATTCTTGAAATAGATGCGCCTGACCAGAAACTCATCGTTGACAACAGCGAGAACCACATGGTTATGCCGGGGTTCAATGGATCGGTCTACCAGCAGGGTATCGTTTTTGAAAATGCCAAGATCCTTCATCGCCATACTGCCGACATGAATGGCAAAGGTACTGTTCGGATGCACCATCAGGTGTTTGACGATATTGAGTGAAAGATGGGTTGTCTCTCCATGAGGAAGTGAAAAACCTCCGGTTGTTTTTTTAGGGGAGGGAACATCTGAAGGGACTTGTCTTGCCATATCATTCCTTGATGGATTGTCATGTTATGTGGAAAAAGGTTGCTGTTTTGATTGGAGCCGCATCGAAAAAGAGTTGATGCGCCTTTATAATGCAGTAAGACGGTTGAGGATGGAAACATCCTGTCCATGTCATGAATCCACGCTGAAAGAGTACCTTCGCCATGCTCCATATTATCTACAGCAACCGCTATGAAGCATTGAAACAATGCCTTGTCGCAAACCTGAACCGTGAACGTCAGCTGAATGAAGATCCTGTCTTCTCCCCGTTAAGGGTGATTGTGCCTGGGGATGTGGTGACAGATGACTTGATGCGGACGATTGCCGACCATCCTGACTCAAAAGGAATCTGTACGGGAATCCGGATGTTGCAGATCAGCCGTTGGATGGAACCCTATGGCAGTCTGTGGCTGGGGAACAGCGATTTGGGGATTGAACTCGAGTGGGTGATCTGGCGGATTCTTCAGGATACAGCGTTCACAGACCAGCATCCCCGGCTTAAACAGTATCTCAAGACACAGCATCGAGCTGGGGTTTATGAACTTGCGCTGAGGATTGCGAAGGTTTTCACTAAATATATCAATTACCGTTATGACTGGGTATTGGAATGGCTGCTGGGGACCGAAGCCCTTCAGGAAAAGAAGATTATCCTGAGTCCAGACCGACGGCGGGATGAGATTACCCAACGGGATAGCTTGATTGATGCTTCATGGCAGGAGGCGTTATGGCAGGAGATCAAGAAGACAATCAAACAGGATCAGGAAGGTCAGACATCAACACTGATTGATCTGCTGGAGGGGATCCCAGAACGATTCGAACGGAATCGTGCGGAGGTGAAGGGTGAGATTTCTTCAGACAGTCTGCATTTCTTTTTACCGAGAACGTTGCCACCGATGGTCTTGCCGTTTCTGGCAGAGGAGTCGCGCAAGCGTGACCTATGGCTCTATCTGATCAATCCATGCAGTACCTTCTGGTTTGAAAGCCTGCCGAGAGAATTGTTCAATT
Source organism: Anaerovoracaceae bacterium (assembly GCA_963651715.1). Taxonomy (GTDB): domain Bacteria; phylum Pseudomonadota; class Gammaproteobacteria; order Burkholderiales; family Burkholderiaceae_D; genus Oxalobacter. The sequence goes on along the minus strand of CAVJQJ010000002.1, from coordinate 2,209 downwards.
GGTCAGAATCGCCAGAAGATGCAAACAATCAGTTCCTGCATCGGAACGGTGCCAGTACACGGGCATTGATTGACCGGTTCTGGAGGTTTGCGCCTGATGATGGTGATATTCCGCTGATTGAGGATGAAATTCAGCAGGAGCGTCGATGGAATGGTGTCTGTCAGGAACGCCGGGCGGTGCCCTGGGAAAATCTGGCCTATACAACGTACTACGATTTTGCCACTGCACAGGGGAATACGGGGCAGCAGGGTATCGATCAGCATATGTTTTATATCGAACGGCCAGAGATGTCTCTGCTCGATAAGGTTGCCAACAGCATCCTGAAAGATGAACCACTGAAAATCGAAAGTTTTATCCCGTCAGAAGACCATAGCCTGCGGATCGTGAAAGCGGCAGGGCTTGTCCGACAGGTTGAGGCGGTTGTGGACTGGATCCATACCATTCAGCATGAGACCGCTCTGACAGCATCAGATATTCTGGTGGTGACGCCGGATATCGACAAGGCGGCGCCACTGATTGAAGGGGTATTGGATGCGCTTCCTGAAAATGCGGTGATTGATTATACGATTGCGGGGCGCAGTGGGCTTGTCTCAAATATGGCTGCTCAAGGCATTATCCGTGCCGGTCGTCTGCTGTACTCCAACATGGGAGCAGCCAATCTGTTTTCCCTGTTGGCGCATCCACTGACCACTGCGAGCTGGGATATCACATTGGATGATGTGCAGGTGATGCGGCGTTGGTTGGAAACGGCTGGTTTCCGTTATGGACTCAGTGATGAACATATTGAGTCATTGGCATCTGAGCAGAAAGCGGTACCTGAAATGCAGGGCTCAGATGGGACGCTGACCAGAGCCGTGGAACGTTTGGTGTTGGGACATCTGATGCCAGACAACCAGTATCAGCCTTATGGTGATGTATTACCGGTCTATGGTACAGAGAATTCAGGTTTTGACCGTGTTTCTGATGGTGGCGGCCGGGTTGAGGTATTGGTCAATATCTTGAACGCACTGGAACGTTCTTTCAATGAAATGGTTGGCATCAGTGAAGATGGTCTGCGGATTTTCGAGGACAAGGATGCGGATGGCTGGTATCAATGGACATTGACCTTTGTTGAACGGTTGTTCCCAAATACACCATCCCAGAAAGATTATGCAGAGAATCTGGCATCATTCAGACAGGTGCTTTCCAAGCAGGTTTCCTTGATACGCCATTCATTGGATTCAAATACGGAAAATCCGGCCAGACTGCCGTTTGAAGTGTTCTGGCAGGCTCTGGAAAATGGGTTGGTTGAAAACAGGGACAATATCCGGGGTGTCGGCAAGGTGACTTTTGCGGGCATGCGTGATTTCAGATGGTTGCCTTACAAGGCGGTTGCCATGATTGGTATGGATGATGGACCGGTATTTCCTGGCGTCAACCGTGGTGAGGAATTTGACCTGACTCAACCGGTTGGAATCAATCGGGAAGAGTTGATCAAGCGTCGGGGGGATTGTGATGCTCGGGGAGACAACCGGAATATTTTCCTCGATCTGTTGCTGGCATCGCAGGAGTATCTGTTGATTACTTATGATGCTGGTGCAGATCCAGAATCCAAGACGCCGTTGAATCCATCGATTGTGGTTCAGGATCTGTTGTTCTGGCTCAAAGAATCGGGCGTTGCGACAGATGATATTGTGACAGCTTTGCCCCTGACGCGTTATTCCGAAGGCAATCTTTTCCAGTCGGAAGGTGGTATGCCAGTTGATGATCGGTCAATCCGCTTTTTCAGAACCTTTGATGAACGGGTGAAGCATGCTGTGGAACTGGCAAATGAGAAATCCTATAACGGGAATGAGGAATCTTTCCTGAAAGGTGCGGAGCCAATCAGCAATCTGACAGTGATGTCCGCTTTGCCCTTTTCAGAACTGGAAAATCTGTGGAGCAGGCCGGATTCCTATATGCAGAAGAAACTGCGGATGGCTGATACAGAACGCATAGAGCAGGATCGGACACCTCAGGTGACAATGCCGGATGACCGCCTGTTTCAGGTGAGAGCTGAAAAGCGGATGCTGGAAATTTATGAACAGGGCGGAGAAATCAGCAGCCTGCTTCTGGATCCCCGGTTTGGCAGTCAGGATATTCGGGAAATCCTGATGGAGCCAATGACTGAGAAGGTTCTGGAAATCCATGAGGCTTCAAAAGAGATGCAAGAGGATACATTGGTCAATCT
>CAVJQJ010000001.1:0-12371 GCA_963651715.1 Anaerovoracaceae bacterium | reverse complement strand
TGTAAGCTTTTTGGAACCCCCAGCTTAGCTGGGGGTTTTCTTATGACAAAAAACACCCACAGTTCTGCGCTGTGTGTGTTCTGTTCTGTGGACGGTCTGTTATTCAGCAGGCTGTTCAATGTTGGACCATTCAGCGAAGATGGTGTTGAGCTGGCTGACGGTTTCCTGTACGCGATGGCGTGCATCGGTATGGGTGATGTGTTTGTTTGCATAGGCTTTGCCATAGCATTCACCGAGTGCCCATTTGAGGGTTTTCTGGTTGATGGCTTTCATGCATTTCCAGACGAAGAGGTCGAGCAGCAGAAATGCGGTGTCCGAGTAGTCGACCGGCTGTTCGATATCAGCGAACCCGATAAGGTCCGCTTTGTTGAGTATTTCTGTGAGTTGTTGGATGGCCTGTTTGTTTGCCATGTTTTTCTCCTTTGGAGGGGTTATTCAGCATTGCTGTCAGATGGCATGATACATCACTGCTGAAGATATTTTTCGGTGTCTTTTGTGTTTATTTGGGTTCTTCAGTAAACTTATTGTTTTTTCGGGGTTATTGGCTATCTGCCCCGCATTTGTATCTGTTTTTTGTTTCTTTTCTGTGTCGTGCCTGTGCGGCGTGATGCTTTCTGGATTTAATTATGTCTGCTATTCCAATGAGTGAGACCGAACGCCGTCTCCGTGAGATTCTGTCTAAACGTATTTTGGTGCTTGATGGCGCGATGGGTACGATGATCCAGCGTTATAAGCTGACGGAGGAGGATTACCGCGGTGGCGAAAATGGGCGTTTTATCAACTGGCGGCCTGATGATCTTGCTGAGGGGGAACGTGAGCTTTTTGTCAAAGGCAACAATGAGCTGCTGTCGCTGACACGCCCTGATGTGATTTCTGCCATCCATGAGGAATATCTGGCTACGGGTGCGGATATCATCGAGACGAATACGTTCAGTGCAACGACGGTTGCGCAGGCAGATTATCACATGGGGTTCCTGGTTGATGAGATGAATCTGGCATCGGCCAAGCTGGCGCGGGCTGCCTGTGACAAGTATTCAACGCCTGACAAACCCCGTTTTGTGGCGGGCTCGATTGGGCCTACCCCACGTACGGCTTCGATTTCTCCTGATGTGAATGATCCAGGTGCACGCAATGTGACTTTTGATGAGCTGGTTGCGGCTTATCTGCAGCAGGTCCGGATGCTGAAGCAGGGTGGCGCCGATCTGCTGTTGGTGGAAACGGTTTTCGATACGCTGAACTGCAAGGCGGCACTGTTTGCGATTGATACGTTCTTTGAGGAAACCGGCGAAACGATGCCAATCATGATTTCCGGCACGGTGACGGATGCTTCCGGCCGTATCCTGTCTGGTCAGACGGTGACGGCTTTCTGGTATTCGGTCAGACATATCCGTCCGCTGACGATTGGCCTGAACTGTGCGCTGGGTGGCGCTCTGATGCGTCCTTATGTGGAAGAGATCTCCCGTATTGCAGATACGTTTGTCTGTATCTATCCGAATGCAGGGCTGCCTAATCCAATGAGTGATACGGGTTTCGATGAGCTGCCTGAGGATACTGCCCGCTTTATCGATGATTTTGCGAAGAGCGGTTTTGTGAATGTGGTGGGTGGCTGCTGCGGTACGACACCTGGCCATATCCGGGCTGAGGCTGAGGTGGTTGCGAAGTATGCTCCACGCAAGATTCCTGAAATCGCTCCGGCGATGCGTCTGGCCGGTCTGGAACCGTTTGTGATCGATGACAGTTCGCTGTTTGTGAATGTCGGGGAAAGAACGAATGTGGCAGGATCCCGTGCGTTTGCCCGGATGATTGCGGCTGAGGAGTATGACAAGGCGCTGTCTGTTGCCCGCCAGCAGGTTGAGAATGGCGCGCAGGTGATCGATGTGAATATGGATGACGCGATGCTGGATTCTGTGAGCTCGATGCGGAAGTTCCTGAATCTGATTGCGTCTGAACCTGAAATCGCGCGTGTGCCTGTGATGATTGACTCTTCCAAATGGGAGGTTATTGAAACCGGGCTGAAGTGTCTGCAGGGCAAGTGTATTGTGAACTCGATCTCGATGAAGAACGGCGAGGCAGAGTTCTTACGCGAAGCGAAGCTGTGCCGCCGTTATGGTGCGGCTGTGATTGTGATGGCGTTTGACGAGGCTGGTCAGGCGGATACTTACCAGCGCAAGATCGATATCTGTAAGCGGGCTTATGACCTGCTGATGGGAATTGATTTCCCTCCTGAGGATATTATTTTCGATCCGAATATTTTCGCGATTGCGACGGGTATTGAGGAGCATAACAATTATGCGGTCGATTTCATCGAGGCGACCCGTTGGATCAAGCAGAACCTGCCTTATGCGAAGATCAGTGGCGGTGTGTCGAATGTGAGTTTCTCGCTGCGTGGGAACAATCCTGCGCGTGAGGCGATCCATACGGTTTTCCTGTATCACGCAATCTCTGCGGGTATGACGATGGGTATTGTGAATGCCGGGATGATCGGTGTTTACGATGAACTGCCTGAAAACCTGCGTGAACGTGTTGAGGATGTGGTGCTGAATCGCCGACCTGATGCGACGGACCGTCTGCTGGATGTGGCGCATGAGTTCCAGGCTGGTGCGAAGAAGGAAAGTGACCAGCTGCAGTGGCGTTCTGAGTCTGTTGAGAAGCGTCTGACTTATGCGTTTGTGCATGGTCTGACGGATTTCATTGTTGAGGATACGGCTGAGGCGCTGAAGAATGTGACGGACCGTGGTGGCGAACCGATCGAGGTGATCGAGGGGCCATTGATGGGTGGTATGAATACGGTTGGCGATCTGTTCGGTCAGGGCAAGATGTTCCTGCCACAGGTTGTGAAGTCTGCGCGTGTGATGAAGCAGGCGGTGGCTTATCTGGTGCCTTTCATCGAGGAGCATAAGCGTGCGAGTGGTCATACGCAGTCAAACGGTAAGATTGTGATTGCGACGGTGAAGGGTGATGTTCACGATATCGGGAAGAATATTGTGGCGGTTGTGCTGCAGTGTAATAACTTCGAGGTTGTGAATATGGGTGTGATGGTGCCTTGTGAGGAGATTCTTGCGAAGGCTGAGGAGGTTCAGGCGGATGCGATTGGTCTGTCTGGTCTGATTACGCCATCCCTTGAAGAGATGTCTCATGTGGCTGCTGAGATGCAGCGTAATGAGTATTGCCGCTGTCATCGGATTCCTCTGTTTGTGGGTGGTGCGACGACGAGCAAGGCGCATACGGCGATCAAGATTGCTCCAAATTATGAGGGACCTGTTGTCCATACGACAGATGCTTCCCGTACAGTGACGGTGATTCAGCAGCTGCTGTCTGAAAATACGCGTGATGCTTATATCCAGTCTGTGAAAGAGGAATATGAACGTCTGCGTGACCTGCATGCGAACAAGAAGGTCCGTAAGCTGCTGTCGATTGCGGATGCCCGTGCGAACCGCCCTGCCCTGACTTTTGATGGTGCGAATGCACCGAAACATCCTGTTTATCTGGGGCAGCGTTTCCTGCGGAATATCAGTCTGGAAACGATTGAGAAGTATATCGACTGGGCACCGTTTTTCCGTGTCTGGGATCTGCCGGGTTCTTATCCTGCCCTGCTGGATGATGCTGAGCATGGTAAGCTGGCGCGGAAGGTGTTTGCGGAAGGCAAGGCGATGCTGGACCGCCTGATCAAGGCGCAGTGGCTGACGGCGAATGCTTCGATTGCGTTGATGCCTGCAAACCGTGTGGATGATGATGATATCGAGGTGTATACGGATGAGTCCCGTTCTGAAGTGGCGTTCACTTATTATGGTGTCCGCCAGCAGGATCAAAAGCCTGTTGTGAAGGGTGAGCAGCGTCCTAACCAGTGTCTGGCTGATTTCATTGCACCGAAGGGTACGCCTGATTATCTGGGTATGTTTGCGGTGACCGCTGGTGTGGGCATTGAGAAGTATCTGGAAGAGTTCGGCGCGGACAATGATGATTACAACAGCATTATGCTGAAGGCTGTGGCTGACCGTCTGGTTGAGGCGCTGTCTGAGTATCTGCATGAGCTGATCCGCAAGGATCTGTGGGGTTATGCGCCTGATGAGCAGTTCAGTCCTGAGGATCTGATGAAGATGCCTTACCGGGGTATCCGCCCTGCTCCTGGGTATCCTACCTGCCCTGAACATACGGTGAAGGGGGATATCTTCAAGCTGCTGCAGGCGGACAAGATCGGTATGACGTTGACTGAGAATTATGCGATGCTGCCAACGGCTTCGATTATCGGCTTGTATTTTGCGCATCCTGAAGCGAAGTATTTCACGATTGGCAAGATCGGCGAGGATCAGGTGGATGATATGGCTGCACGCCGTGGCGTGGCTAAGGATGACCTGTCCAAGTGGCTTGCGCCAATCCTGCGTTGATTGAGGAGATGTGATGGGTCAGTCTATCCGTTATGCGATTCAGCCTGCCGATCTGGGCGCACATCTGTTCCATGTGGATCTGTCGATTACAGAGCCTGCGGCTGATGGTCAGCGCCTGAGTCTGCCAACGTGGATTCCGGGCAGTTATATGATCCGTGAGTTTTCACGGAATATTGTGCAGATGGGGGCCTGGTGCGATGGGGTGCCTGTCGCAATCGAGAAGCTGGACAAGAATCACTGGCGGGTTGCGCCCTGCCAGGGTGCTGTGACGGTGAGTTACGATGTGTATGCATGGGATCTTTCTGTGCGGACTGCACATCTGGACCAGACGCATGGGTTTTTCAACGGGTCGAGTGTTTTCCTGGCGGTGGATGGCTGTGAGGGTGTTCCTCTGGTTGTGGATATCCAGCAGCCTTCTGAGCCTGCTTTCCATGACTGGCGGATTGCGACAGCGTTGCCTGAGCTGGATGCGTCGCGCCATGGATTCGGGACTTATCTGGCGAAGGATTATGATGAGCTGATTGATTCGCCGGTTGAGATGGGCCGTTTTGTGCTGGGGCAGTTTGAAGCGCATGGGACGCTGCATGAGGTCGCTGTGACGGGGCGTGTTCCGCATCTGGATATGGACCGTCTGCTGAAGGATATGCAGACGATCTGTGAGACTGAGATTGCGTTTTTCGAGCCTGAGTCGAAGCGTTCACCTGTGGACCGTTATATGTTCCTGGTGATGGCTGTGGGAAATGGTTATGGCGGTCTGGAGCATCGGGCTTCAACAGCGCTGCTGTGTTCCCGTGATTCTCTGCCGAATACGGCGAAGCCTGAGGTGGATGGGAAGCTGTCGGATGGTTATGTGCAGTTCCTGGGACTGTGCAGCCATGAGTATTTCCATACGTGGAATGTGAAGCGGATCAAGCCTCAGGCATTTATTCCGTATCAGCTGGATGCTGAGTGCGATACGCGTATGCTGTGGCTGTTCGAGGGGTTCACGAGTTATTTCGATGACTTGATTCTGCGTCGTTCCGAGCTGATTGATGTGAGTGCTTACTTGCGTCTTTTAACCCGTACTGTCAAGAATGTGATGCGTGGACGGGGTTATCTGAAGCAGAGTCTCTCGGATGCCGGGTTTGATGCGTGGACGAAGTATTACCGTCAGGATGAGAATTCTCCAAATGCGTTGGTAAGCTATTACACAAAGGGCTCTCTGGTAGCACTGCTGTTGGATCTGAAAATCCGGAAAGCAACGGGCAACGCAAAATGTCTGGACGATGTGATGCGGGTGCTCTGGACGCAGTTCGGGAAGCGTTTTGATGCAGGTGAACCGGTTGGGATGACGGATGCGGATGCGAAAGCGGTGCTTGAGTCTGTGTGCGGTGAGGACCTGACGGATTTCTTCAAGCGGTTTATCTACGGTACGACGGTGCTGCCGCTGATTGATGCGCTGGCTGGGTTCGGCGTTCTGATGAAGGATGCGAATGACCGTTCTGTCCCAACGTTTGGCGCGCGTGTCAGACGGCAGGAAAACGACTGTGTTGTGGCGAATGTCTTGGAGAATGGTACAGCGCATTATGCAGGGATTTCTGCGGGGGATGTGCTGCTAGCGATTGATGGTCTGCGTGTATCAGCAGATGGTTCTTCGATTGCAACGCAGCTGGCGCGTTTCTCGCTGGGCGATGTGGTTGATGTGCATGTGTTCAGACGGGATGAGCTGATGCAACTGTCTGCAACGCTGGTAAGCGAGGATTATCCTGACTATGAGCTGTCTGTGGCTGAGGGGGCTTCTGAGGCTGAGCAGTCTGCCCGGGTTGCCTGGCTGGGAGCCTGACTGGCCTTCTGCAGCGTTGACTGGATATGAAGATGGGAGCGGTTTTTACCGCTCCCATTCTTTTTTGGTCTGGTGAGATTCTACTTTAACTGTTTTTTATGGGATGTGTTCCCAGTTGGCTGTTTTTGTTTGTTTTTCTGCCGTGTGTTAAGAAAACAGTTCAGCAAGTGCTTCCCCTGGTTCTGGGGCGCGCATGAATGCTTCTCCGACGAGGAATGCGTTGACGTTGTTCTGACGCATGGTCAAGACGTCTTCACGGGTACGGATACCGGATTCGGTGACGACGAGGCGGTCTTCTGGGAACATCGGGAGCATGTCGATGGTGTGCTGGATGCTGGTGTTGAAGATGCGCAGGTCGCGGTTGTTGATGCCCATGAGCGGGGTCTTGAGCTTGAGGGCGCGTTCGAGCTCCTGTGAGTTGTGGGATTCGACGAGGACGTCTAATCCAAGGGTGTGCGCACAGGCTTCGAGTTCTGCCATCTGGGTGTCTTCGAGGGCGGCGACGATGAGGAGGATGCAGTCTGCACCCCATGCGGCTGCCTGATAGACCTGGTATGGGTCGACGATGAAGTCTTTTCTGATGACTGGCAATGAGCAGGCTGCCCGCGCTTCTTTCAGGTATTCCGGTGCGCCTTGGAAGAACTGGATGTCAGTGAGTACTGACAGACAGGCTGCTCCGTGTTTTTCATAGCTTTTGGCAATCTGGGCTGGGTGAAAGTCGGGTCTGATGATGCCTTTGGATGGGGAGGCTTTCTTGACTTCTGCGATGACGGCAGCTTTGCCTTGGGCGATTTTCGCACGGAGGGATTTCTCGAATCCACGGCGTGGCTGTCTGCATGCCGGGTCGTTTTCGACCTGCTGGCGCAGTGCTTCCGGGGAAATCAGTTTCTTGGCTTCAACGATTTCCTGTGCTTTGACGCTGAGGATTTTTTTGAGGATGTCTGACATGTGTTTCTCCCGGTATCAGGCTTCGCTTTTGGTGAAGGCGACGAATTCGTCGAGCTTGCGTTTTGCATCACCGGATGCGATTGCCTGCTGTGCCCGTTTGAGGCCGTCTGCGATGGAGTCGGCAATGCCTGCGGCGTAGAGTGCGGCGCCTGCGTTGAGGGCGACGATGTCGGATGCCGGCGACTGTTTGCCGCTCAGGATGTCCATGATGATGGCTTTGGACTGTTCTGCGTCTTCAACCTGGAAGGTCTTGGTGTCGCATGGGGTGAGTCCGAAGTCTTCCGGCTTGATTTCGTATTCACGGATCTTGCCGTTGATGAGTTCGCCGACGAGGGTCGGTGCTCCGAGGGAGATTTCATCGAGGTTGTCTTTGCCCCAGACGGTGAGTGCGCGTTTGACGCCCATGCGTTTCATGACCTTGAGCTGGGACATGACGAGTTCTGGGTGGAAGACGCCCATCATCATGTTGCTTGCACGGGCTGGGTTTGCCAGTGGTCCAAGGATGTTGAAGATGGTGCGGATGCCCAGGGCTTCGCGGACCGGTTTGGCATAGCGCATGGACAGGTGGTGGTTCGGTGCGTACATGAAGCCGATGCCTGTCTGGGTGATGGATTCTGCGATGCGGTCTGATGGCTGGTTGAGGTTGATACCGAGGGCTTCAAGGACGTCTGCACTGCCTGATGAGGAGGAGACGCTGCGGCTGCCGTGTTTTGCGACCTGTGCACCGCAGGCTGCGGCGACGAACATGGCGGCGGTGGAGATGTTGAAGGTGTGTGCACCGTCACCACCGGTGCCAACGATGTCGAGAAGTTTTTCTGGATTGTCGACGTCGACTTTGACGGCGAATTCACGCATGACTTCTGCCGCTGCTGCGATTTCTTCTGTGGCTTCACGTTTGACGCGCAGGGCTACGGTGAGTGCGCCGATGAGCATCGGATTCATGTCGCCCTGCATGATCTGGCGGAAGAGCATTTTCATTTCGTCTGCTTCGAGGTCGTGATGGTCGATGCAGCGCACGAGGGCTTCCTGCGGGGTGATCGCGGTGCTTTTCTTGGCGATGAAGTTTGCCAGCTGTTTGTGTCCGTGTTCGGAGAGGATGGATTCCGGATGGTACTGGACACCTTCGATGTCGAATTCTTTGTGGCGGACGCCCATGATTTCGCCGTCTTCGGTCCATGCGGTGACTTCCAGACAGTCTGGCAGGGTGTCACGGTCGATTGCCAGGGAGTGGTATCGGGTGACGGTGAATGGGTTTGACAGGTCTTTGAATACGCCTTTTCCGTTGTGGTAGACCGGGGAGGTCTTGCCGTGCATGACGGTTTTGGCGTGGACGATGTTGCCGCCAAAGGCTTCGCCGATGGACTGGTGGCCCAGACAGACGCCGAGGATCGGTTTCTTGCCTGCGAAGTGTTTGATGACTTCGAGGGAGATGCCTGCTTCTTTCGGGGTTTTTGGTCCTGGGGAGATGCAGATGTGGTCTGGGTTGAGTTTTTCGATTTCTTCAATGGTGATGCGGTCGTTGCGGTATGTGCGAACGTCGACACCGAGTTCTCCAAAGTACTGGACGAGGTTGTATGTAAAAGAATCGTAGTTATCTATCATCAGCAGCATGGCTGTCACCTTTTATCGGGCTGTTTGTACGGGTTTCCAGCTGACTGTTTCAGCTGGATGTGTCTGGGCACGCCTTTTCAGGCATAGGGGGATTGTCAGGCTTTCGGCGTACGCCAACGCCAGCGCAGTGGAAGCAGATATATTGAAGAAAGTATTGCTTTATACATGATTCATCGATTATTGCCTAAGCAGGTGCGATTGGCAAGCGTCTCTTTTGATTCATTTTTCTTCGCCACCGTCTTCGTCTTCCTGACGGGATGGGACGCGGTATTCCTCGTCTGCCCATGCGCCGAGGTCAATCTGGCGGCAGCGTTTGGAACAGAAGGGTCTGTATGGGCTCTTTTCAGTCCATTCAACGGGTTTTCCACAGTTTGGGCATTTGACTGTTGTGACCATTTTTTCAGCAGAGTGTGAGTTTACAGGTTATATCTTCCTGGATGGGCTTCGGCTTGAGGGTGCCGTCTTGCTGGGTGAAGCGGATCCAGAGCATGAATCGGTTTGCGGAGACTTCGGGAACGATGTCGCCCTGTATCTCAACGCGCAGGAGCTGGGCTTTGCGTGACTGGAGCATCTGTCTGTAGTGCCCTGATTTGATCTGCACTTCTTCGGCGACTGCGTCTGCACGAAGGATCTTGAGCAGGAGGAGGGTTGCGTCCATGACGGGCTGGATGGATTCAAACCATCCGTTGAGGTCAGCCAGCCGCTGGCTGGCGGGTTTCTGAAGCCATGTCCAGTAGGATGGGATGTCAAATGTGCAGCCGCCACCAGGAATGATGGTGCGGTTACGGACGCCCATGAGCCATTCGTTGTGTTTGAGTTTGTGGCCCGGTTTTCCATGGGTGGCGACGAGCGCCAGGCAGGCCTGGTCAAGCTGCTGACGCAGGTTTGGTGTTCTGTCTTCTTCCGAGGCGGACTGCCCGTTGTTTTTGATGCTCCGCATGTAGCGTTCGATTTCTTTGAGGAGGTCTGCCTTGAGGTCTGTGCGTGTGACGACTTCGAGGATGTCAAAGAGTGTGTCGAGGGCGACATGGTGGTCGTGGATGGTTTCCTGTCTGAGGAAGAAGGTGTAGCGGGTGTACAGGTTCTCGAGACGCAGGAGTACGCGGACGCGTTCGTTGAAGGGATATTCATAAATCATGGGAATATCCTTTCCTGTGCGTTGTGAGGTGCGTCCGGGTATGCATCAGGTGTTTTCCTTTGCAAGTGCACAGTAGTCTGCGTGGAGTTTCTCAATTTCCTGACGGATGGTGTCTGCGTCCCGATCGTTGACGATGACGTCGTCTGCCTTTGAAAGGCGGTGCTGACGGGTGGTCTGCGCCGCGATGATGGCTTTTGCCTGTTCTGCAGTGAGTCCACTGCGTTTGATGACGCGCTGTACCTGAAGTTCTTCAGGACAGTCCACGACGAGGATGCGGGTCCCCATGTCTTTCCAGATGGGCTGGTCGAGCAGGAGCGGGTTGGCGAAGATGACGTAGTCGCCTGTGGCTTCTGATGCCTCACGGAAGCAGATGTCCCGGATGAGGGGATGCAGGATGCTTTCGAGCTGGAGGCGTGCTTCTGGGTTCTGGAAGACGTGTTCGCGCATTTTTGCACGGTCGAGGGCACCTTCTGCTGTGATGTATGCGTCTCCGAATTGTTGACGGATAGGCTCAATACCTTCCCCACCGGGGACGGTGAGTCCTCGGGAGATAACATCTGCGTCAACGATGGTGGCACCCAGGCTTGCAAAGATGTCAGAAATGAATGTTTTTCCGCTGCCGATACCACCGGTAAGTCCAATTGAGAAGCAGTTGTAATTCATAGTCTATTATTATCGATTTTTTTATTTTACGACAGTATAAAACCGATTTGCTCCTGTATGCCTGCTGTCGGGGACTGTTTGAATCCGCTTTTCACGAAGCGTGCCATCCGTCCAACAAGACTGTTCATGAGGAGGCTGCTTCGAATGAGGGCATCCGCTTCGTGGATGTGTGATTCCTGGGTGGCGGCAAGGCGCATGCACTGGCGCAGGGTGAGTTCGATGCGGTCGAAGAAGTGGTTCATGCGCTGGGCAAGGCGTGGGTTTTCGTTGATGAGGGCGTCGCCGATGATGACTTTGGTCATGCCACGGTTCTTTTCTGCGAAGCCGAGCAGCAGGATGGCGATCTGCTGGGTCTGGATGAGACCACGTTCTTCGTTGTCGCAGATGCGGTTGATGACGCCGAAGATGCTGGTTTCGATGAATTCGATGAGGCCTTCGAACATCTGGGCCTTGCTTGCGAAGTGGCGATAGAGTGCTGCTTCGGAGATGTCGAGTCTGGCGGCGAGTGCAGCAGTGGTGATTTTTTCACTTTTTGGGTCTTCAAGCATCATGGCGAGTGCCTGAAGGATCTGTTGTCTGCGTTCACCTTTTTTGAGTCTTGCCATTTTTCTATCGCCTTATGAATGATTGCTCCGCAGTCGGATGAGCTGCCGGACGGATTGGACGCGGTGGTCGATGTAGGATGGCCGTCCTGCTATGGTTCTGCTGCGGGGGTGCGCGTACGCATGTGTGGATCGGTGGCTGCGTTTGAGATACTGCGTGACGAGCACGGTTTTCATGCCTGTTATTTTAGCCGTTTTGAGACTATGTATATCATCTTCGACCAGGATACACCGCTCAGGTGTGGTTTTGAGGTATGCGGGCAGGTGCAGGAAGAAGCGTTTTGATGGCTTCGGGGTGAATGCACGGGCAATGCGCATATCCTCAATTGAGATTATCTGCTGGAAGGTGTGCTGCAGTCCAAGGATCCTGAGGATGCGTCTGGCGTAGCTGCCTGCGGAGTTGGTGAGGAGTATTTTCCTGCCCGGCAGGCGGTTTATCAGGTTCCTGAGGCCTTTTTCGGCATGGACCATGGATGGGAGGTCTTTGAACTGGTGGGCTGCCTTGAGGAAGGATTCCGCGCGTTTTCCGGGTGTCCTGCTGACGCCGAGAAGTGTGGCGCCGAACTGCCGCCAGTACTGCTGTCTGAGGATGTCTGCCTGCTGGAGGGTGAGTTTTGCTCCGTCTGTGCCACAGTTGTCGGCTATCCACTGGTTCATGTTGATGCTGATCTTGGGAAAGATGTCAGCGGATGCGTTGTGGAGTGTGTTGTCGAGGTCGAAGATCCAGAGCATGTCGTTTATCAAGTGTTCCAATGAAAAAGCCCGCTGGCACTTGGCTAACGGGCTTTTCTGTCTGTGGTCTTTGGATTATCTCCGTTTGGTCTTGGAGGTTACCGGCTTAGCCTGAGCTGCCGCAGCTTTTTCCTCTTCGACCACTTTGTCTGCCATCTTGTTGATGTAGTAGTGGTGTCCGATGGAGATCAGGTTGTTGACAATCCAGTACAGCACCAGACCTGCTGGGAAGAAGAAGAAAGAGATGGAGAATGCCAGTGGCACAAACATCATAATCTTCGCCTGCATTGGGTCAGGTGGTGGAGGGCTCATCTTCTGCTGGAGGAACATGGTACCTGCCATGAAGATTGGCAGCAGATAGTATGGGTCGGATGCCGCCAGGTTGGTGATCCAGCCGAGCCATGGCGCATTACGGATTTCGATGGATGCCAACAGTACCCAGTACAGGGAGAGGAAGACTGGCATCTGGA